>JADZBF010000015.1 GCA_020852215.1 Lysobacter sp.
GCGACGGAAGTGGTGCCCGACACCACGTCGGTGCAATGCGATCTGCTGCTCGACGTGAGCGAACGGGACGGCGCGATCGTCGGCCGTCTGGACTACGCGACCGCATTGTTCGATACGGAAACCGCCGAACGCTTCCGCGATTGCTGGCTGCGTCTGTTGCAGGCGATGGTCGAAGAAAGCGAGCGGCCGGTCTTCGAGTTGACCATGCTCGACGATCGCGAGCGTCGATGCGTCCTCGACGACTGGAACGATACGGCCCGGGACTATCCGCGCGATGGCCGCGTTCACGAAATTTTCGAAGCGCAGGCCAAGCGCACGCCGAACGCCCCTGCCTTGATGGGGGAGGGCGTTACGCTGGATTACGCCGAACTCAATCGTCGCGCGAACCGCATCGCGCATCGCTTGATCGCGGCCGGCGTTCGGCCCGACGATCGCGTCGCGATCTGCATGGAACGCAGCGTCGAGATGGTGATCGGTTTTCTGGCGATCTTGAAAGCGGGCGCCGGCTATGTGCCGATCGATCCGACGTACCCACGCGAGCGGCGCGCGTATCTGCTGGCGGATAGCGCGCCGGCCGCGATCTTGACCACCGAGGCGCTGCGCGACGCCGATTGGCTGGTCGAAACCGGAGCGCCGATACTCGTCGGCGATGTGGATACTGCCGAGGGTCGCGACGACAATCCGCAGGTCGCCGGTCTATCCGCGCGGAGTCTGGCGTACGTCATCTACACCTCGGGTTCGACCGGCGAGCCGAAGGGCGTCCTGGTCGAACATCGCAACATCCTGCGTCTGACGATCAACAACACGTATGCGCCGCTCACCGCAGACGACTGCATCGCGCATTGTTCGAACCCCGCATTCGATGCATCCACCTGGGAAATCTGGGCGGCGCTGCTCAACGGCGCGCGGCTGCTAGTGGTGCCGGCGGATACCGTACTGGACCCGCAAGCGTTTAACCGTGCGCTGATCGAGGGCGGCACCACAGCGCTGTGGTTGACGGTAGGCCTGTTCAACGAATATCTGGAAGCGCTGGCGCCGGCGTTCGCGGGGCTCAATCATTTGCTGATCGGCGGCGACGCGCTGGATCCGCGCAAAGTCGCGCAGGCGTTGGCCGCGGAGCAGCGTCCCAAACGCTTGATCAACGGCTACGGCCCCACCGAGACCACGACGTTCGCGGTGACGCATCACATCGAGCGTATCGCCGATGGTGCGCGTTCGATCCCGATCGGTCGGCCGATCGCCAACACCCGGGTCGATCTGCTCGATCCGGCACTGCAGCCGGTGCCGGTCGGCGTGAGCGGCGAGTTGTATATCGGCGGCGACGGCGTGGCCCGCGGCTATCTCAATCGGCCCGAATTGACCGACGAACGTTTCTTGCGCGATCCATTCGCCGTGGAAACGGATGCGCGGATGTACAAGACCGGCGATCTTTGCCGCTGGCTCGCCGACGGCACCATCGAGTTTCTGTGTCGCAACGATTTTCAAGTCAAGATTCGCGGCTTCCGCATCGAACTGGGCGAGATCGAGGCGCGGCTCGTCGCCTGCGACGGTCTCCGCGAAGCGGTCGTGCTGGCGCGCAGCGATCGCGGCGGTCCGAAGCGATTGGTCGCCTACTGTCTCGCCGACGACGACCTCGATGTCGCCGCGCTCCGCGATGCGTTGGCGACATCGCTGCCCGATTACATGATGCCTTCGGCCTTCGTGCGGATGCAGAGCTGGCCTCTGACCGCCAACGGCAAGCTCGATCGCAAAGCGCTGCCGGAGCCGGAAGAACAAGCCTACGCACGCCGCGAATACGAGGCGCCTGAAGGCGAACTCGAACATCTCGCCGCGTCGGTCTGGGCGGAACTGCTGAAAATCGAACACGTCGGGCGTCACGACAATTTCTTCGAGCTCGGCGGACATTCGTTGATCGCGGTCACGATGATCGAGCGCATCCGCAAGCATGGGCTCCAGGTCGACATCCGCAGTTTGTTCACCGCGCCGACGCTGAAGGATTTCGCCGCGGGCTTTCGTCGCGAAGGCAGCGAAGCGGTGGCGACGGCGCCCGCGAACGGAATTCCGGCCGATGCCGTCCGTATCGTGCCGGACATGCTGCCCTTGGTGGCGTTGACGCAGGCGGAGATCGATACGATCATCGCGGAAGCGGAAGGCGGCGTCGAGAATATTCAGGATATCTACCCGCTGTCGCCGCTGCAGGAAGGCATTCTCTTCCATAGCCGAAGCGCGCATCACGACGATATCTATCTGATCACGCAGTTGATCGATTTTCCCGATCGCGGGCGACTCGAAGCATTCCTGTCCGCGCTGGAACACGTGGTTCATCGACACGACATTCTGCGTACCGGCTTCTTCTGGACCGCGCTCAGCGAGCCGGTGCAAGTAGTGCATCGACAGGCGCGTTTTTCCTGCGCGACGCTGACGCGCGATCCTGCGTTCGCGACTGTCGCCGCGCAACTGGCGGCGCAGTTCGACCCCGCTCGCTGTCGTCTGGATCTTTCGCGCGCGCCGCTGTTCCGGCTGTGCACGGTCGACGACCCGGATTCTTCCCGGGCGGTCCTGGCGATCGGTTTCCATCATCTGGTGATGGATCACACCACGCTGGATCTCATCCTCGACGAAGCGGCGGCGATCGCCAAC
>JADZBF010000016.1 GCA_020852215.1 Lysobacter sp.
CGTCGTGCGCCGCCTGCGCGAGCGCGTCGCCGTCGCGTCCGGGCGCCAGTACGCCGCGTGCGCGCAGGTGGCGCACAGAGGTGAGCGGATCGTCGGCCTCGATGTCGTGGTCGAGCAGGCCCGCGATCGCCGCATGCCGCAGCAGGCCGTTCTCGCCCTGCGGCTCGCGATCGACATCGCCGGCGTCGTCCATGGGCAGGCGCAGGCCGAGGCGTTCGCGCAGCCAGTGCTTGGCCGGATTGGCGAAGAACGCCTGCAGCGCATCGCGATCGGGCGTCTCCGCGTCGTCGTCCGCTGGCGCCACCGGCGCAGTGGCGAACGTGGGCTCGGCGACGAGGCCGGTCGCCGTCACCGGCAGCTTCCATTCGCCGCGGTATGAGAACCGACGCGTGTCGTCGACGCCGAACGCACGCGGCGAGAACGGCTGCAGCGGATGTTCGATCGTCAGCGCGCGTCGCGCGTCGGCGCCGTGCATCGTTTCCACGGCATCCAACAATTCGCCGATCAGCGACGAGGGTTCGCGCACGCTGCCGTCGCGCGCGTCGCGGCCGCCGTAGCTCAGATGGAACGCGTCGCCAGCGGCGCAAAGCAACTGCAAGAATAAAAAGCGGTCGTCGTCGCGCACCGAGCGGTCGCCGGGATAGCGCGGTGCGCGGCCCTGCACGGCGTCGATCAAACGGTTGACGTCGTTCGCGGGTTCGCGACGCGGGTAGGCGTCGGCGTCCATCCCGAGCAAGCACACCACGCGGAACGGCACCGTGCGCAGCGGCACCATGCCGGCGAAGGTCACGCCGCCCGACAACCACGGCTGATGCGGCGAGGGCTGCGCCAGCGCATCGTGCACATGGCGACGCACCAACGCGGCAGGCAGCGACGCCGCGGCTGCGGCCTCTTCGGCGAAGACCGCGAGCGCGTCCAGTACGCGGCGACGCGCGGCGGCTTCATCGGGGTCGTCGGCTTCGGGCGCGAGCAGCGCGAGAAATTCGGCGGCCAGGCGCTGTTGCCACGCGGCCGGCGCGTGCGCATTGCGCATCCACAGCGACAAACCGCGCAAACGCGCGTGCACCGCCAGCGCCGCGTCGAGCGTCGCGGCGTCGCCGCCTTCCAGTTCGGCGTAGGGCGCGAACGCGCCGTCGCCGCCGTTGTCGTCGCGACCCAACACGATCGCATCGTCGCCCGCGGCGTACCCGGCCAGCAGACGATCGAAACCGAACGCGAAACTGTAGTCGCGCCAGCGGCCCACGCCGGCATGTTCGCGCGCGTCTTCGTCTTCGCCCCAGCGCACGCCCGCGGCCTCGAACCAACCGCGCAAGCGTTCGAGCGCGGAGGCGTCCAAACCATGCGCGCGCGCCACCGCCGGCAGCGCCAACAGGTCGTGGAACGCGCTGGCGCGCAGCGGCGCGTCGGCCAAATCCAGCAACGAAAACAACAGCCCGACCAGCGGATGGCTCTGCGCCTGCGGCCGGTCGGCGAGCGAGAACGGAATGTAGCGCGGATCGTCGATGTCCAGGCCACCGAACACCGCGCGCGCCAGCGGCAGGTAATCGGCGATGTTCGGCGCCAGTACCGCGATCTCGCGCGGCTGCAGCGGCGGATCGAAACGACGGCCTTCGGGAAGATCGTTGTCGAGCATCGCGCGCAATCGGTCGTGCAGCACTTCCACTTCGCGCAATCGCGAATGGCAGGCGTGGATGCGTAGCGAGTCGTCGTCTTCGCGCCACGGCGCGGGCTGCGGCGCGGCGCGATCCAACACGTCGCGCTGCAGACGATGCAGCAGCGAATCGCTCGGCGGCCGCACGTAGCGTTCGATCTCGCGCTCGGGCAGCACCATGTCGTAGGCGAACAACTGCGCGACGATCTCGCGCCCGCCCGCGCCCCAGGCGCTGAGCAAGGGGTTATCGCGGTCGGCATCGGCCAAGGCTGCGGGCAGTGCGGCCAGTCCGTCGCGCCGCAAGCGTTCGCGCAACGATTCCACGTCGCCCCAGTACTCGGCGCTGGGCGAGGGCAGATAGAAATCCAGTGGAATCCATTGCGCCACCACGGCCAACAGCAACAACACATCGGGCGAGACGTGGATGGTGCCGAACGCGAACAGCCGTGACGGCAGACCGGGTGGCGGCGTCGCGATGCGCGTTTCTTGGCGACGGTCGTAGCGCATCAGCCAGTCGCCGATCAGCGTCGCACGCGGCGCGGTGTCTGGCGCCGCCGCGCGCAAAGCGCGCCACAACGTCGCCTGCCAGTCGTCGCGCTCCTTGCCCGCATCCCAGGCGGTCAACCAATCGCGGCGATAGGCCTGGTACTTGTCGAAGGCATCGGCCAGCGCGTCGGTCAGTTCGTAGCGCGCCAGCGCCAGCGCATCGCGCCGACCGCTGGCGCTCGCGCGCTGTAGGTGCGCGCGCACCGGCGCGGGAAGCGGCCGCAGCGTCTCCAGCAGCGCATACAGCCGCCAGCGCAGATGTTCGCGTTCCCACGGCGAGGTCTCCGGCAACGCGGGATGCGCCGCGCGCAACAGCCGCCAGACGAATTCCGACGGCGTCAGCAGGTCCAGATTCGCGGCCACGCCGTGACGCTCGGCCAATGCCTGCAGCAGCCAATGGCGCAGGCTGGGTTGCGGAATCAGCACCACTTCCGGCGCCAAGCTGTCCGGATCCTGCGCCGCCGCCAGACGCGCGCCCAGATGCGCCGCCAAGCGCTCGAGGCGGTTGCCGGAGACGAGGTGGAAGCGGGGCGACGAAGACATCGCCGCCATGATGCCGGACCGGCGAGGGCTGCGCCCGGCCGATGTCGTTCGAACGCTGGCGAATCTGTCCGTTCGCGCCCTGCATTGGCGTTTATGCTGACGATTCGCGACGTGACGCCGGGGCCGGGGAGGGCTGCGGCCTGTCGGCATAACGGAGCGGACATCGCGAGATCCGACGCAAGCACCGATCTCGCGGCCCATCAGGACGAGACCGGACACAGGGGAAACAGATGTCGAATTGGTTCGAGGACGAAAACCCGGATGCGCCCGGGAACGAAAAGCGTATTCGCGATAAACCCGTGCGGGATGGTGTCGTGATCGACGATCCCAAGCCGCCGTCGCGTTTGATCGATTCGAGATTGAAAGACCGGATCGACCATGGCGGTGACTATCGAGATTGGCTCGAGGACGAAAAACGATTGAACGATCGGCGTTCGGGCTTGGACCGCCTGCGCGATGGCGACGTTCCGCCGGAGGACGAGCTGCCTCAGGATGAACTGCCGCAAGACGAGCTGCCGCAGGACGAGCCGCCAGACGAAGACCCTGCGACGCCCGAAGGCTGATCGCGATCGGCGCGGTCGGCGCCCGTCGTGACGACAGGCGCCGCCGCGACCGAACGTCGTCCGCTCGCGCGTCGCGCACCCGAACTCGGCGATGTCGCCGAACGACGCGCATCCGCGCACCCGCAGCACCACACCCACACCACGCATTCGCACAAGGGGAACACGATGTCAGATTGGTTCGAGGAAGACGGTAACGAAGCCGCGCGCAAAGCGCCCGCGCCCAAGCGCAAAAACCAGGCGGAAGCGTCCGATGCCGAAACGGAAGGCTTTTTCGCCGAGGCCGGAGGCGACGAAGAGACCGAGGACGGCGGCGAAGACGGCGGCATGGCCGACATCGAGGGCAATGCGTCGCGCGATGCGTTCTACGACGGCATGGAAAAGGTGGGCGACGTGGTCGGTACGGGCGTGGCGATCATTGGCGGTGCCACCGCAAGCGCGCCCGGCGCCGCCGTCGGTATCGCTGTCGGCGGCGCCGTCGGCAGCGGCATTCGCGCTGGCGCCATGGTCGGCAAAGTCGTTGGCAACACCCTCGATGCGCTGGCCGATGCCGCGGACGAGAATGCGCACCGCAAGCATCAGAAATACGACATGAAGCCGATCAACGACAGGAAAGACGAAGAAGCGCTGAAGAGAATCAACAAGGGCATGAAGCCCGGTACCGGCGTCACCAAGTAAAGCGGAACAAAGTAAAGCGGATCGAAGTAAAGCGGATCGAAGTAAAGCAGACCCGCGAAGCGCGTTCGGCGTGCGCCGACGCGCTTCGATGTAAGCGGCGACGCATCCTCGCAGCCTCTTCGCGACGCGTTCGATACCGCGACCGATAGCCCAAAAAAGAAGCGCCCCATGCGGGGCGCTTCTTTTTTTACGCGATGTCGCCGAGGCGAGGATCAGTACTTCTTCTGGACGTTGAGCAGCAGTCCGTGGTCGCTATCGTCGCCGCCGACTTGGCCGCGATACTCGATCCGGAAGGACCAATCGCTGTCGGTGTCGAACAGCGCGCCCAGACCGATCACG
>JADZBF010000017.1 GCA_020852215.1 Lysobacter sp.
CGCAGCGATCGCCCGCGCTTCGCCGGTTGGTGGGGACACGATCAAGCATCGCGTTTCAAAATGGGGCCGGACTTCGTGCCCACGCCCGGCGCGGAAGGTTGGCAATTGAGCAATCCGCCGATTCTCGGTCTCGCGCCGCTGCGCGCGTCGCTGGATGTCTTCGCGCAAGCCGGCATGCCCGCACTGCGCGCGAAATCCGAACGGCTCACCGGCGCGCTGGAAACGCTGATTCGCGAACGTCTCGCAGACACGCTGCGCATCGTCACGCCATCCGACCCCGCACAACGCGGTTGTCAGTTGTCGCTGCGCGTGCTGCAGGGTCGCGGTCTGAGCGGTCGCGATGCCGGGCGTTCGTTGTTCGAATTTCTCGCCGCGCAGGGCGTGCTCGGCGATTGGCGCGAGCCCGACACCATCCGCATTTCCCCCGCTCCGCTGTACAACACTTACGCCGACGTTCTGCGCTTCGTGCGCGGCGTCGAGGCCTGGCGCGCATGAACACGACCGATACTCCGACATCGAAACCGGCGCTTACGCTCGTCGGCGCGGGCCTCGCCGGGCCGCTGCTGGCGGCCCTGCTCGCGCATCGCGGCTGGCGCGTCGACTTGTTCGAACGCCGCGGCGATCCGCGCCTTCACGGTTACGCAGGCGGACGTTCGATCAACCTCGCCTTGGCCGAGCGCGGTTTGAACGCATTGCGCGCGGCCGGCGTCGATGGCGATGTGCTGAAACAAGCGGTGATGATGCGCGGTCGCATGGTGCATTTCGCCGACGGCCGCCAGCAACTGCAGCGCTACGGCAAAGACGACAGCGAAGTGATCTGGTCGATCCGTCGCGCGGATCTGAACATCGTGCTGTTGAACGCCGCCGAAGCCGCCGGTGCCGTGCTGCATTTCGACCGGCGCTTGGAGCGCGTGGACTTCGACGCCCGCATCGCGCATTTCGTCGGCGAACACGAAGATATCGCGCATCGTTTCCACGCGCTGATCGGCTGCGACGGCGCCGGCTCCAATCTGCGCGCGGCGATGAACGCGGCGCGCGATCTCGGCGAACGTCTCGAAGTCATGCCGCACAGCTACAAGGAACTGGAAATTCCGCCGAACGAGCACGGCGATTTCCGGATCGAGCCCAACGCCCTGCACATCTGGCCGCGCGGCGATTACATGTGCATCGCACTGCCCAACGACGAACGCACGTTCACCGTCACCCTGTTCCTGCCGAACGAAGGTCCGGAGGATGGCTCGACGCCAAGTTTCGCCCACGTGCGCGACGGCGACGCCGCGCAGGCGCTCTACGACCGTGCATTCGCCGACGCCCTGCCGCTGATCCCCGATCTGCAACGCGATTTCGAGCGTAATCCGACCGGGATGCTGGCGACGCTGTATCTGGATCGCTGGCGTTTGGACGGCCGCGCGGTGCTGCTCGGTGACGCCGCGCACGCGATGGTGCCGTTCCACGGCCAAGGCATGAATTGCGCGTTCGAAGATTGCGTGGCCTTGGCCGACCATCTCGCCCGCGACGCCGATACCGACACCGCATTCGCCGCGTTCGAAGCGGAGCGTCGACCGAATGCCGCCGCGATCCAGCAGATGGCGCTGGAAAATTATCGCGAGATGAGCGACCGCGTCGACGACGAGGATTTCCTGCTGCAGCGCGAACTCGAACGCGAATTGGCGCACCGGCATCCGGATCGTTTCGTGCCGCGCTATGCGATGGTGGCGTTCCGCCGCGTGCCCTACGCGCTCGCTTTCGAGCGCGGACTCGTGCAGCGCGCCTTGTTGGTGGAAGCGACCGCCGGACGGCGCAATCTCGACGGCATCGATTGGGCGTGGCTGGATCGGGAAGTTCGCGCCCGGCTCGCGCCATTGCCGGCGGAAACCTGATGCCCGCGTCGTTCCTGTTCTACGACCTGGAAACGTTCGGCACGGATCCGCGCCGCAGCCGCATCGCGCAATTCGCGGCGATCCGGACCGATGCCGATTTGAATCAGATCGAAGAGCCGCACGATATTCTGGTGCGTCCCGCCGACGATCTGCTGCCCTCGCCCGTCGCGACGCTCATCACCGGCATCGAGCCGCAGCGCGCGCTGCGCGACGGCGTGAACGAAGCCGACGCTTTCGCGCGCATCTTCGAGGCGATGTCGGTGCCGGAGACCTGCTCGCTCGGCTACAACTCGCTGCGTTTCGACGACGAATTCGTGCGCTTCGGCCTGTATCGTCAGTTCTACGACCCCTACGAACGCGAATGGCGCGGCGGCAACTCGCGCTGGGATCTGCTCGACGTGATGCGCATGGCCTGCGCGCTGCGTCCCGAGGGCCTGCATTGGCCGCTGCGCGAGGACGGATCGCCTTCGTTCAAGTTGGAACATCTGGCGGAGGCCAACGATGTGCGCATCGGCGACGCGCATGAGGCGCTGTCCGACGTGCGCGCCTTGATCGGATTGGCCCGTAAACTGAAACACGCCCAGCCCAAACTCTGGGAATACGCGCTGCGTCTGCGCGACAAGCGTTATGCCGCGCGATTGCTCGATACCGTCGCGATGACGCCGGTGCTGCATATTTCCCAGCGATTCCCGGCCAACCGCTTCTGCTCGGCGGCGGTGGCGCCGCTGACGCGGCATCCGACGATCGACAATCGCATCGTCGTTTACGATCTGGACGAACCGCCGGATGCGTTGTTGACGCTCGACGCCGACGACATCCTCGACCGTTTGTATACGCCGGCCGCCGATCTGCCGCCGGGCGTGGCGCGCATTCCGCTGAAGGAAGTGCATCTCAATCGTTCGCCGATCCTAGTCGAATGGGCGCATGTGCGCGACGAAGAACTCGAACGTTTGCGGATCGACCCCGAGCGGGTGAGCATGCATGCCGAACGACTGCGCGCCGCGGGACCGGCGCTCGCCGAGAAAATCCGTCGCGTGTATGCGGGGCGCCCGCCGCATGCGGCGCTGGACGCCGACGGCGCGCTATACGACGGATTCCTGCCCGACGCCGACCGCAAGCGCTTCCCCGCCGTTCGCAGCGCGTCGCCGCAGGCCTTGCGCGAGGCCGGCGATTTCGGCTTGCACGACCCGCGTCTGCGCGAGTTGCTCTTCCGCTACCGCGCGCGCAATTGGCCCGACAGCTTGGACGCAAGCGAAGCCGAGCGTTGGCGCGCGTATCGGCGGGAGCGTCTCTGCGAAGATCGCGGCCTGTCCGAGTACACGTTCGAGCGCTACCGGCTGGACATCGCCGAATTGCGCGCAGCGCATGCCGACGACGGCCGCGCGCAGCGCTTGCTCGATGCGCTCGACGCCTGGGCGCGCGATCTGAAGACCGAATTGGAGCCCGTATGAGCCGCTATTTCTCCGACGCCAGTTTCAAATTCTTGCGCGGCCTGGCCCGTCATAACGAGCGCGAGTGGTTTCATGCGCATAAGCACGAATACGACGAACATGTGCGCGGCCCGTTCCTGGCTTTGATCGCCGATCTTCAGCCGGCGCTGCGCGAAGCCAGCGAACACTATCGCGCCGACCCGAAGACCGTCGGCGGTTCGCTGTTCCGCATCCATCGCGATACTCGATTTTCCGGCGATAAATCGCCCTACAAACTGTGGCAGGGCGCGCGTTTCTTTCACGAACGCAGCCGCGAAGTCGAAGCGCCGTCGTTTTATCTGCATCTGCAGCCGGGCCACTGTTTCATCGGCGCGGGCCTGTGGCATCCGGAGCCGGAGACGTTGCGCCGCGTGCGGCAGTTCATCGTCGACAACCCCGGCAGTTGGGCCGCCGCCGCGCACGCCGCCGCCTTCCGCAAACGCTATGACCTGGACGATTCGGAAATGCTGGTGCGCCCGCCGCGCGGGTATCCCGCCGATTTCGTCCATCTCGAAGACCTGCGCCGCAAGAACCATGTCGCCATCCGCAACATCGACGATGCGACCATGACGGGCCCGCGTCTGCTCACCACGCTGGGAGACGATCTGCGGCGATTGGGCCCGTTCGTCGATTATCTCTGCGCGGCATTGGATCTGGAGTTCTGATCGCGGAATTTCGCTGGCCGAATTTCCTTCGTCGAACCGCGCCCTCGAAATTCGGTCGCCGCCGAGGCGTCCTGCCGCTCGTCGCGAACGACGCGGCGCGGCGTGACAATGCGACATACGGCCACGTATCCTGAAGGTCGATGCCGGCGGCCCGGGGAAGCCGCCCTCGCATCGGAACTCCCGATGTCTCGCCGCCGCGCATGCGCTCTGTTCGCGACGGATCGACGCATCGGATCGATCCCGCTGGATCGATCCGACGAACGGGAGAGATCGTCTACGGACCCGCGCCTCGCTTTCGGCGCGTCATCGAAACCAGGAACCATCGAAAAGAGGAACTCATCGTGCGCAAATTGCTTTGCGGCTTACTGCTCGCTGCGAGCGCGCCCTGCGCGTTCGCCAACACCGGCGTGGCCTTCGTCCACGGCACCGGCGCTCAGACCAACGCCTACAACGACTATTGGCAACCGGCCATGGTCGACTCCGTACGCGGCGGTCTGCCGAACCCGGCGAATTACGTCGTCATCAACTGCGATTTCGGACAGTACTGGTGGGACAACCGCGCCGCCGGTTGTTTGGCCGGCCAGTTGACCACGTTCATCAACAGCAAAGGCATCACACGCCTTATCGTGATCACCCATTCCAACGGCGGCAACGTCATGCGTTGGATCATGTCCAACCCGACCTACGACAGCCGTTATCCGAACATCATCAGCAAGACCGTCCGCGTCAATGCGCTGGCGCCATCGTCCACCGGCACGCCGCTGGCCGACGCGGTGATGAACGGCACCGTGTTCGAAGCCGCCGTGGGCTGGCTGCTGGGTTATCAGAACGACGGCGTCCGCCAGCAGCAGCAGAGCTGGATGTCGTTCTACAACGCCAACTACATGTACGGCACCAGCGGCCGCCCGGCCCTGCCGAAAACCTTCCGCAGCGTGGTCGGCACCGACGTGGATTCCTCGCCGTTCGACGGCGACAGCTACTGCGGCGGCTACAGCCAGAACGTCGGCTTGGAAGTGACGCAGAACTGGCTGGCCAGTTGTTCCGACGGCTTCCTCAACTGCAGCAGTCAGAACGCCGCGGGATCGGTGTGGTTCTACGACACGGCCCGGATGGCCGGCGGCGAACCGCTCTCGCACAACCAGAGCCGTCGGGCCTGTTTCGGCCTGAACACCATTCTCCGCACCGATATGAGCCAGTGAGGGCACCGTCATGCGTCTAACTCTTTCTTTATCGATCGCCGTCGCCTTGGCGTCGTTCTCCGCCGGCGCCGCGCAACCGCTGAAATCGCCCGCGCGCCAAGATCAAGCGCCGAAGCGCTTGGCCGTTCTCCCCGCCCCCGCCGCCGCGATCGAACGCGCGCCGGTGTCGTTCGCGTGGAAGCTCGATCCGAACGCCGATGTCGTCGCCGCTAAAACCTTCGTCGCCGAAAGTCGCGAATATTGGGAAACCGTCGACGGCGCCGCATTGGATCGCGGCGTGCAAGTGAAACTGTCGGCTCCGGGCAGCCTGATCCGCATCAGCCCGACGAACGGCGCCAAAGCCTTGCGCAGCGAACAACTCGACGTGCGAGGCGGCGACGGTCGCGCCGTCGCTGTGAAGAGCATCGCCGATGCCGCGCAACTGAAAGCCGCCGGCATGGACGTCAACGAAGGCAGCCTGGTCGCGAAAATGGCCGATACCTCCGGTGCGGGCGATTACACGCTGCGCGCGGCGAAAGCCAGCGGCCGATACCTCGTCCACGTCTACGAGCCCGCCAGCGATCGCGTCCTGCGCGCCGCAGCGGATCGCAGCCGCGCGCTCGCCGGCGACGCCGTGCGTCTGAACGTCGCATACGACAACGCGGGCCGCAGCGCGAAGGCGCAGGGCGAAGCGTTGTTGGTCGCGCCGGATGGCCGCAGTTGGCCGGTGGCATTGCGCGGCGCCGCTAACGGTCTCGTTGCGGACGTCAAACTGCCGAACGATGTCGGTACCACGCCGGGCCTGTGGGAATTGCAGGTCTTCGCCGAAGCCGACGGCGTGCAGCGCGATGCCCGCACCGCGTTCTCGGTCGCCGCGCCGACCGCGCGCTTCGACGGCAACTTCGCGTTCAACGCGAAAACCATGCGCATGGCCCTGCCGATCCAGGCCGGCTCGCCGGGCCGTTACGAAGCCCGCGGCACGCTGTTCGCCAAAGCGCCGGACGGCAGCATGCGTCCGGTGTCGCAGGCGCATTCGGCCAATTGGTTCAAGCGCGGCGGCGGCATGTTGGTGCTGCAGTTCGATCGCTCGCACCTGCCGGCCGGTTACGGCGCGCCGTACGAAGTGCGTCAATTAGAACTGCACGACCAATCGCGCATGGCGCCGTTGGAATCGCGCGAAAGTTCCGGCCGCGTGCGATAAGCGCAGGCTATCGCGCTCGCCGCTTGATGGTGTTCGTCATGAGGGCGACGCGAGCCGCAAGCCGAATCGGCGGCACGTCCAAACATGTCGTCGTCCCTACGCGAAAAACAGAAGGGGCCGCAAGGCCCCTTCTGCGCTCGTAGACTTCGGGTGTTCCGGCATTTCGACCGAATCGCGCCGCAAGCCCTTCGAACGACGATTTCAGCGCACGACCAGGCCGGTGGCGAATGTCGCCAAGCCCGAAGGCTCGTGTTCGATCCATTGCAACGCGCCATCGTTCTGTACGCGAAAGGCGCTGATGGTGCTATTGCCGGGATTGAGCGAATACAGGAATCGACTATTGCGATCCAAGGCCATGTCGGTCGGGCCGCTGCCGGCGCCGGTGACCGCTGCGATGGCGGCGCCGAGCGTCGCAGCGCCGCCCGATGAGATGCGATAGCGCGACAAATTACCGCTTGCTGTGTTGCTGACATAAGCGAAACGACCGTCGCGCGTAGTCGTCACCCAGCATGCGGCGCTCTGGCCGCTGGGAACCGCAGCGCTGACAGGCACCGCGCCTGCATTGCCGTTCAATCGATACGACGACAGCGTGCTGGCGCCGGCCGCGCCGCCCGCCGCTTCGGACACCAGCAAAGTATCGCGGCGGCCGAAGGCGAAACCGAAGGGGGTCGGCGACGGAGAATCCGTGATCTTGGCCGGGCCAAGCTTGCCATCGCCATCCACCGCGAAGGTCAGAATCTTGTTCGTCGCCTTCTCGGTCACGGCCAGCAAATCGCCGTCGCGGTTGAATTCGACTTGCGCCGGCGCGGTGCCGGCGCCGCTGAGCGCGCGACGAGAACCCGCGATCGGCGTGAGACGCCCGTAGATACCGAGACGGAAGCCCTGCACATCATCGCTGCCGGCATTGAGCACGTAAACCAGATCGTCTTCGATCGTCACGCTAACCGGCCGAACACCGCCCGAAGACTCGATATCGGTGCGGAACAGGTAGTTGCCGACGCTGTAGAACACGCTGACGCTATCGCTGCCGGGGTTCACCGCGAGCAGCCACTGACCGGAATCGCTGAACGCGAGCGCGCCCTGATTGCCCAAGCCGCCGCCGCTGCCGTTGCCTCCGGTGGCGAAACTGCGACGACCGTTGAGGCGGCCGTCGTTGCCTCGGTTGAAGACCACAACTTCGTTGCCGCCGGTGGCGTTGGTGAGCGCGTAGACCGCACCATCGTTCCAACCGCTATTGGCGTTGACGAACATCGGCGCGGCGATGGATGCGGCGGCGAGCGCGCCGAACAGCAGCGTACGCAGAGGACGGGCACGACGGGCGCAGCGGGACGGCAACGCATCGTTACGAAGGGATTGGCGCATGGGAATTTCTCCTCAGAGGGATCGGGGGATCGGGGGGACCGCCGCCATCGTTGGCGGGCGTCGCACCTTGCGCTTCTCATGCTCACGAATTCATCCGCGAATCATCACGAAAACGTGACTTGACTGAATAGGGCGCGTTGCCCGCACTTTGCGCAGATCGGACGCACCGAATGCCGCAGTCCCGACCTCTTCAAACAACGCCCGAAACATCGAGCCGCCATGACTACCGCCGCCGCTACCCTCCCGCACGCACCGAAAAAGGCCCAATCGCGCGTGCTGGTCATCGAAGACGACCCCGATATCGCGGGCATGTTGACCTTGCATCTTCGCGCCGAAGGCTTCGAGATCGCGGTCGAAAGCAGCGGCGAAGCCGGTTTGGAGCGCCTACGGCGCGAGCGCCCCGATCTGTTGGTGCTGGACCTGATGTTGCCGGGCATCGACGGTCTGCACGTGTGCCGAAAGGTTCGCGAGGGCGGCGATTATCTGCCGATCATCATCCTCAGCGCGAAATCCAGCGAAACGCAGCGCGTGGTCGGGTTGGAATTGGGCGCGGACGATTACCTCACCAAACCGTTCTCGATGAACGAACTGATCGCGCGCATCCATGCCGTGCTGCGCAGGATGGCCGCTGCCGCGCAACTGGCGGACCAGCGTGCGGGCGCGATCCGGCATGGCGATCTGCACATCGATCCGATCGCTCGCGAAGTCCGCATGCGCGATCGCGAGATCGCGCTGACGTCCAAGGAGTTCGACCTGCTTGCGCTGTTCGCTCGGCATACGGGCCGCGTATTCCGACGCAGCGAATTGCTCGATGAAATCTGGGGCCATACCCACGACGGCTACGAACATACCGTCAACACGCATATCAATCGCCTGCGCGCCAAGATCGAACGCGATCCGGCAAATCCGCACTATATCCTCACCGTCTGGGGCGTGGGTTATCGATTCTCGCCGTCTGTCCAGGACGCGGCCGGGAGCCTGGCATGATGCCGCGCTCGTTCTATCTTCGAATCGCTTTGATGTCCGCAGCTTGCGTGCTGGCTTTGGGCGCAGTGCTCGGATGGACAGGATATCGCGAGGCGAAACGGCACCAACACCGCATCCTGCAAGAGGTCAGCCTCGGCCTGGCCGCCCACATCGCCAAGCAATCGGACATGATCCACGGCGATACCCTAGCCGCCGATCCGCAGCTCTTCGCGCATTTGATGGCGGTCAATCCCAACATCGAGGTCTATCTGCTCGATGACGGCGGTCGCATCGTGCAATTCAGCGAGGGCGGCGCGCCGCTGGCGCAGGATCGCGTTTCCTTGACGCCCATTCGACGCCTGCTCGCCGGCGAAAGCGCGCCGATCCTTGGCGACAACCCGCGCCATGCCGGGCACAGCGAAATCTTCAGCGTCGCGGCGATCTCGGGCCCCGACGGCGATCGCGGCTACGTCTACATCGTCTTGCTCAACGCGATGTACCGCGGCATGGTGACCGATGCGTGGCGCGATTATCTGCTGCGCAGCGGCGTGTGGTTGTTCGGCTTGACCATATCGGTGGCACTGATCGCAGGGGTATTCGCGTTTTTCTGCATCACTCGCCGTTTGCGCGGCGCGACGCGTGAGGTCGACGCTTACGCCAACGACAACCCCGCCGTTTTCGATCCGCAGGACGGTCGCAGCGACGAAATCGAGCGCTTGACGCGCGCCTTCGCCGCGATGCGCTGGCGTCTGGATGCGCAAATGCGCGAGCTCACTCGACAAGACGAATTGCGGCGCGAACTGGTCGCCAACATCTCCCACGATCTGCGCACGCCGCTGACGTCGATGCAAGGCTATCTCGAAGCGCTGCTGAGGATGGAAGACGCTTTCGATCGCGACGAACGCAGGCGCTATCTCGAAGTCGCGGTGCGGCAGAGCGTCAAGGTCTCTCGTCTGGCGCAACAATTGTTCGAGCTCGCGAAACTGGAATGCGAAGAAACCCTGCCGCAGACCGAGCGTTTCTCCATCTCCGAACTGGTGCAGGATATCGCGCAGAAATTCGCGCTCTCGGCATCGGAGAAGCGTATTCGGCTCGACACCCGAGTGGAGAACGAAGCGCTGTTCGTCGAAGGCGATATCGGCATGATCGAACGGGTGGTGACGAATCTGATCGAGAACGCGATACGGCACACGCCCGAGCATGGCGAGGTGCGGCTGGAAGCCCGCTCGCACGCGGGCGAGGTCGAAATCATGATCGCCGACACGGGGCATGGCATTCCCGAAGAACAGATGCCCGGGCTCCTCGAACGCGGCTCGACGATCCGGCGCATGGCGGCGCGGCGCGGCGGCGGATTGGGGCTGCTGATCGCGAATCGGATTCTCGACCTGCATGGCAGTGCGATCCGCGCCGCCAGCCGCGTCGGCGAAGGGACACGGATCAGTTTCGTGCTGCCTCGAGTGCGAACGGTCTGAGGTCGGCGCGATAGCGCGATAGCCAAAACGATTGCGTAAGCGTCGGTTACTCCGCGCTGGCTCAGCGGTTCGCCACGCCATGCGGCACATGCCCGGCGGTGACGTGTTCGCGCGCGGATTCGATATTGTGCATCGAGTCGTCGAAGAAAATATCCGCGCCGAAGGCTTGCAAAAACGGACCTTTCGGCCGACCGCCAAGAAACAGCGCCTCGTCCAGGCGAATGCCCCACTCGCGCAGCGTGCGGATCACGCGCTCGTGCGCCGGCGCCGAACGCGCGGTGACCAGGGCGGTGCGGATCGGCCCGGTGCCGTCCGCGGGATAGGCCGCCTGCAAACGATGCAATGCATCGAGAAACCCGCGGAACGGCCCGCCCGACAGCGGCTCGTGCGCGCGTTCGCGCTCGTGACGCGCGAAGGCTTCCAAGCCGCCCTCGCGGGTGACGCGCTCGCCCTCGTCGTCGAACAACACCGCGTCGCCGTCGAAGGCGATGCGGATCTGCCGCGCCGCGGCGCTGCGGATCGCGGATTCGCTGTCGCTCTCGATCAAATCCTTCGCATCCACGATCTTCGCATCGGCTGCAGCGGCCGGCGCAGTCGCGCGCCGAATGCTCGCAGCGCCTTCGAGCGCCGCCGACGGCAGCAAATGCGCTGCGGCGACGCCGTTCTGCAATGCGCGACGCACCGACTCGGCGTTCGCCGACAGAAACAGATGCGCGCCGAACGGTTTGACGTACGGCCACGTCGGCGCGCCGGAGGTGAACGTCGCGCGGCGAATGTCCAGCCCATGATGCTGGATCGAATTGAACACGCGCAGCCCGGTATCGGAGGAATTGCGCGACAGCAGAATCACTTCCACCCGCGGCGCGTCCTTCGGCGCACCCTCGTTCAGCGCCAGCAGCTTGCGCACCAGCGGGAATCCGATGCCCGGCGCCAGCACGCTCTCCTCGTTCCCGACCTGATGCGCGGCATAGGCTTCCACGCCCTCACGTTCGAACAGCGTGTGGCTATGCTCCAGGTCGAACAGCGCCCGGGAGGAGATGGCGACGACGAGCGGTTCGGGGGGCGACATGGCGGCGGTCGATGTCATCGCGATAGTGTGCCTGTTCTCGATCTCATCCGTTCGGACGGGACGACCGGCGACCGATGACCGACGGAACGTGATTCCGGCGACAACCGAAAGTCGAAACGTTCCGAATACCGCCGACCGCTCCGCTCAACCGGCCAAATGCCGAGTCTGGCGCGGCGGCACGGTGCTTTTCTTGCCTGCGACCGGCACCGGGCGCGGTGCTTCCGCGTCCTCGAACGCCAGCCGAGAGCGACCGCCATGGCCGCGATAATCGGCGATGAGCGCTCGGTTCGCGACCTCAGCGTCCACGCCGCCCTCGGCGACCAGATACGCTTGCAGCGCATGGATCAGGCGCTCGTGCGCGATCGCATGCGTTTGCCCGGTGCGCGCGTACAGCCAATCGCTGAACGCCAAAAACCGCCGGAATGGGCTGTCGCCGAGCAACAGCGGCAACGTCCGCGGCAGGCGCCCGGAATTGGCGACGATGTCCCAGTACCGCGCGAAGCGCGATAAGCGCTGCATGGCGGCGAAATCGACGGCATCGGTGCTGAGAATGTTGTAGGGCGGGTCGGGATTGAAACGCAGATCGTGCGCTTGCGTATGCCGGGCGATCGGCGCGCCGCGCAAGCGCTTGAGAATCCCGAACTGGATCTCGTGGGGCGCCAGCGCCACCAGACGATCGAAGCCTCGCGCGAAGCTCTCCACGCTTTCGCCGGGCAAACCGGCGATCAAGTCCACATGCAGGTGCGCCTTCGAACGCTCGCGCAGCCAGCGCAGATTCGCGACCGCTTTGTCGTCGTTCTGGCGTCGCGAGATACGGGTTTGTACATCCGGATCGAAGGTCTGAATACCGATTTCGAACTGCAGCGTGCCTTGCGGAAACTGCTCGATCGCGTTCTTGAGGCGGTCCGGCAGATGATCGGGTATCAGTTCGAAATGCGCGAAAGGCAGATCGTCCGGCGCGGCGGCGATCTTGGTCAGGAAGAAATCGAGAATCGCGAGCGAAGCGTCGACCTTCAGATTGAAGGTGCGATCGACGAACTTGAACCGACGCACGCCGCGGGCATACAGAATTTCCAGTTCGCCTAGGAACCGACCAAGCTCGAACGGCCATGCGGTTTTATCCAGCGACGACAGGCAGAATTCGCAGTTGAAGGGGCAGCCGCGCGACGCTTCGATATAGATATGCCGCTGGCGCACGTCCTCATCGGTGTATTCCGAATAAGGAAGCACGAGGTCTTTCAGCTCGGCCTGCACACCGGGAATGATCCGCGCCGGCGGCGTCTCGCCGCGCAGCAACCGTTCGACCAGCCAGGCGAACGTCACATCACCCCACCCCGTGACGACGTAATCGGCGAGCGCGCAGATACGCTGTTCCGTCGCCTCGTAGCTCACCTCCGGCCCGCCGAGCACGATCGAGATTTCGGGCGCGACCGTCTTCAGTTGCGCCACGATTCGCGTGGTTTCTTCGACATTCCAGATATAAACGCCCAAGCCGAGGATGCGTGGGCGTCGGGCGAGAATCTTCTCGACGATTTCCTCGGTTTTCTGGCCGATCACGAACTCCAGGATCTCCGAACGATCGCGAAACTCGCCCAGGTTCGCGCGCAGATAACGCAAGCCGAGGGAGGCATGCGAATAGCGCGCGTTGAGCGTGGCGAGCAGGATGTCGGTCATCGGCGGCGGCTCATGGTCGCCGATCGTCGATTATCGGCAACAAGGGGGTGTCGGGGGTGGCCATGCGGGCATTATCCTGCATGAGGCCCGTCACAGCGAAAGCGACGGGCGCAGACCGCCGGGACACGTCCGGCATGGGGCATTTAGGGGATGAACAGACTTAACCCACACCTGCGCAAACAGGAAGACCAATTGCGGGGCATCGCGGCATCGCCGGTCTTCGCCGGGCTATTGCCCGTGTCCGCAGCGATGACGGTGCTGGCGATGCTGGCGTTCTGGTCGATCGACAACCAAAACCTGCGGGTTCTTTGCCTGTTCGTCGCCGCATGCTCGGGCATTGCCGTTTTCGCGGCCTGGACATCGGCGGGGCATCTACGCAATGCCGCTGCCGGCACGCAGCGCGGTCGGCGCGAACCCGCCACCCTCACGCTACGAAAGGACGAAGAAAACGACGTGGTTTGCCTGGGCAGCCTGACGATGGCGCACAGCGCACGCCGTTGGAGACTCGTGCTGGCGAGCGCACCGGGACAATCGCCCGAACCCGGCACCTACGAAGCGCAAGCGGTTTTCCTCAGCGATATCGATTGGCCCGTGCTGGTGTACTGCGGCGACACGCTGTTGTGGCCGCGGCAGACGCCACGACTGGGACATGGCCCGATCTGACCTGGACTTTACTACCGCAGACGTCCTGTCGACACGACAACCACCAACCATATTTCAAACCACTCACTCCAGAATGAGCTATCCCAAAATAGCAACCACCAATGACGGCAAGTTATTCATAGCTACAACTATCAGAGTACATTTGCTTATCTCGTGATCAGCAAAAAACGAGCCTCATAGGCTCTCACCATAATTTTCGATACACCACCGTATCCAAAAGGTTATTCAGCCATGGGCATCAGAGTCACTTTTGACTCCAACGCATGGGAATCCATTGTGGACGGCAATGCAAGCTGTCTGCGAGATTTGATTGAATCCAAAAAAATTTCACCATACTTCTGCGAAATCGCACTAGCTCTTGAATCCATTCAGAAAGCAGAAAGAGAGAAGTTCTTTAAAGAATATAAACCAAAAATCGAGAGCGAAATATCAAGCAAAATTAGCTGCGAAAGCACAGCAAGCGGCAGAGTGACGATTCAACCGAACATGGAGGCACACCCAGGCATGCACCCTACGCCGAAAAAAAAGTTTCATGAAGCTATCGCGATTGGCTTCAAGATACTCCCCATGACAAGACTTGGAACCGTTCGATGTAACGAAATCAACCCGGATATGAGAATAGAATTTCACTCTACTGAAGAGTTTTGGGATTACGCAGAAAAACTATCGATATGCACAGATTACATCGAAGAATTAAGCTGTGGCGCGGCAGAATATTTTGCGATCAAAGATGGAAAAACTCATTCTAAAGACTCAATGCAAAAGACTATTCAATACATCGCGCGCAGATATCCGCGCGCGATTGCAGAATGGTGTGATGGCGATTCACTTGCAGCGCATTACGCATCAGGAAATCAAATTTTTTGCACACAAGACCTAGGGATTAGCTCTGGAAAAAAATCCATCTTTCACCCTGAAAATATTCGGAGATTTAAAGAGCGCTTTAACGTGCATTGCTTGACAATGCATGATCTGCAAGATTTTTTCTCGGAAATGAAATCCACATGAGCTTCACGCCACGAACTGCTCGCTCAAAATCCGCTCTTCCAGATTGTGCTCGGGATCGAACAGCAACGTAACGGTGCGGTCGCGCGATTCGCGGATCGCCACTTCGACCACATCGCGGACTTCGTGCGAATCGGCGGTGGCGCTGACCGGGCGTTTGTAGGGGTCGAGCACGCGGAAGCGCGCTTCGGTATCGGCTTTGAGCAAGGCGCCGCGCCAGCGACGCGGGCGGAACGGCGCGATCGGCGTCAGCGCCACCACCCCGCTGCCCAGCGGCAGGATCGGGCCGCCGGCGGAATAGTTGTAGGCGGTGCTGCCGGCGGGCGTCGCGACCATCACGCCGTCGCAAATGAGTTCATCGAGCCGCGTCTGGCCGCTGAGTTCGATCGCGATATGCGCCGCTTGCCGCGTTTGCCGCAGTAACGACACTTCGTTGTAGGCCAGCGAGGCGACGCTGGCGCCGGATTCGGTGACAGCCTGCATTTCCAGCGGGCGCAATTTCGCCGGCTCCGCGGCGGCCAAGCGATCCAGCAGGTCGCCGTCGTCGTATTGGTTCATCAGAAAACCGACAGTGCCGAGTTTCATGCCGTACACCGGACGATTGAGCGCGCCGTGACGGTGCAAGGTCTGCAGCATGAAGCCGTCGCCGCCCAGCGCGCAGATCACATCGGCCTCGTCCGGCCGACATTGTCCGTGGCGCGCGAGCATCGCCTTCAACGCGATTTGCGCGTCTTCGGTCGGGCTTGCGAGGAATGCGATCTTCGAAAACATCGTCATACGGGTCCTTATCGCGAGCGCCGGAGCCGTGATTGCGATCACGCACCAAGAACCGACGTTTCGCCTATCTTCTGCGTTCCCGGCGCGCGTGGCAACGCCATCGTCGCGAGAACCGGGAATCGAGCCCTGTCTCGCGTCGGCATGCGGCGAAAGACCGCGAAATCGCCAGCGCGCATCGCCCCGGCCATGGACGCGCCCCCGCGCGTCGGCCATTCGTCAAGGAGGAGTCATGCCGTCTCACCGCAGTTTCCGCATCGCGACGCTCGCGATCGCGTCCGTTCTCGCCATCGCCGCCGCGCAGGCGGCCGAAGCCCCCGCACCCGGTCTCGAACCGCAGTGGTTGGAAAAACTCGATACCTCGATCCCGTCGCCGCTCGCCGCTTACATCGTCGCGAACGATCACCCGATGGGTTCGCAAATCCGCTTGCACGAAGGCAAAGGGTTACCGTCGTTCTCGACACGCGACTTCACCGCAGCCGCTGCGGCGTCCGTCGCGGGCATGGACGTCAGTGGCTACCAAGGCAATGTGAACTGGTCGGCCGCCTACGCGAACGGCGCGCGCTTCGCGTACGTGAAAGCGACCGAAGGCACCTACTACACCAACCCGTATTTCGCGCAGCAATACAACGGTTCGTATAACGTCGGCATGATCCGCGGCGCGTATCACTTCGCTCGTCCGGATACCACGACCGGCGCGACCCAAGCGGATTATTTCGTCAATCGCGGCGGCGGCTGGTCGGCTGATGGTAAAACTTTGCCGGGCGTGGTCGATCTGGAATACAACCCGTACGGCGTCGCATGCTACGGTTTGAGCAAGGCCGGCATGGCCGCGTGGATTTCGTCGTTCTCGAACCGCTATCGCACGCGGACCGGACGTTATCCGGTGATCTACACCAGCACCAGTTGGTGGACGCAGTGCGTCGGTAAGTCCGGCAATTTCAGCGCGACAAGCCCGTTGTGGATCGCGCGCTACGCCAGCACCATCGGCACCTTGCCGTACGCATGGGGGTATTACACGTTCTGGCAGTACGCCGAATCGGGGATTTTCCCCGGCGATCAGAACCGCTTCAACGGCGCGTACACGCAACTCGTCGCGATCGCGCGAGGTTGACGGACGCGCGGTTGACGTTGACGGGCGCGAGGTCGACGGACGCCTGGTGCAGTGCTTCAGAGATAATGACCACCATTCGCGACAATACTTTTGGGGAGGCTCCACGGTTGCACCGGCCCCTCATCCGGCGCTGCGCGCCACCTTCTCCCCGCGATGCGGGGAGAAGGAAGCTTGGATCAACACCGTGCGTTCCGAATCGTGTGTTCCGAATCGTGTGTTCCGAATCGTGTGTTCCGAATCGTGCGCTCCGAACCGTGCATTCCGAACCGTGCGCTGCAACGCGGAATGCTTCTTCCTTCTCCCCGCATCGCGGGGGGAAAGAAGTCTGGATCAACACCGGGCGTTCCGAATCGTGCGCTCCTAACCGTGCGCTCCTAACCGTGCGCTCCTAACCGTACGTTACAACGCGGAATGCTTCTCCCTTCTCCCCGCATCGCGGGGAGATGGAAGTCTGGATCAACACCGGGCGTTCCGAATCGTGCGTTCTGAAGCGTGCGCTGCACTTCTTCCTTCTCCCCGCATCGCGGGGAGAAGGTGGCCGAAGGCCGGATGAGGGGCAAGCTGCCGACGCTGGCGTGACGGAAGGGGCCAACCCCCTATTTCCCCAGAGAAATCGCATCCATCTGGTGCGATGCGAATCGCGGGCAGGTCTGACGCTTTGTATGGTTCAAACAGCGCGAAGCACCTCACTAACCGCACCGCACCGCGCATGTGAGCGTCACTCAGTCGCCTTGCGCCGACAACATCGACAATCGGCGCACCGCGACCGAAGCGGTCGGGTAATCCAGCGATTTCTGCGCCGCCACTTCCGCCAGCATGTTCAACGTGAAGCGCAGCGAAGCATCGTCGCGACCGATCCAGTGCTGCACCTTGGCGTCGGCGGTCGCGCCCGGCGCATCCAGCGCCTGCGACGTCAATTGACGCTGCTGCGCGGCCAGTTCGTCGCGCAAGGAACCGCGCGCCACCGCATGCCAGCGCCCGTCGACCGCCAGCGCGTCGATCTGCTGATATAGCCACGGCAGCTTGAGCGCTTCGCCGAGGCGGAAATGCACCTTCGCAACATCCATCGGCTTGATCTTGCGCGCCAAGGCCACTTCGATGATGTCGCAGCACCATTCCAGATACGGCAGCGAAGCCAGTTGCTTCGCCATCGCTTCGGGCAAACCTTTGGCTTTCCAATCGGCGAAACTGGCGTCGAACGCCGGGCGCATCGAATCCGGGAGAATGGCCGAGCCCGCACGAATTTCTCGGAAACCGTCGTGGTAGCGATCGACCGCAGTGGCGATGCCCGGAATCGCGCCCGGGCGCGACAGCAGCCAGCGCGTCATCGAACGCTGCAGCGACCAGATGGTCTGCAGCGCATCGACTTGCACCGATTCGGACACTTTGCCGTCGAGCGCATCGATTTGCGCCCACATCTCGCGCGCGTCTAGCGTTTCGCGGGTGATGGTGAACGCTTTCGCGACTTCGCCCGGCGTACGGCCGGTGTCTTCGGTCATGCGTAGATTGAAGGTCGCGCCCATGCGGTTGACCATCGAGTTGGTCACCGCGGTGGCGATGATTTCGCGCTTCAAGCGATGCTGCTCCATCGCCTTGGCATATTTCTTCTGCAGCGGCTGCGGGAAGTAGCGCACCAGTTCCTTCGACAGATACGGGTCTTCCGGCACGTCGGTGTCGAGCAACTGCTGGAACAGCACGATCTTCGAATACGACAGCAACACCGATAATTCCGGCCGGGTCAAGCCGATCCGGCGCGTCTTGCGGTCCGCGATTTCGCTATCGCTGGGCAGGAACTCGATTTGGCGGTCGAGCAAACCCTGCGATTCGAGCGTGCGGATGAAATGCTGCTTCGAACCCAAACGCGAAAGACTCATGCGTTGCATCAGGCTGATCGCCTGGTTCTGACGATAGTTGTCGTTCAGCACCAACTGCCCCACTTCGTCGGTCATTTCCGCGAGCAGCGTGTTGCGATCGGCCATCGTCAATTTTTTCTTCTGCACCTCGCCATTGAGCAGAATCTTGATATTGACTTCATGGTCGGAGGTGTCCACGCCGGCCGAATTGTCGATGAAATCGGTATTGAGCAACACACCCGCCGACAACGCCGCTTCGATGCGCCCGAGCTGGGTCATGCCCAGATTGCCGCCTTCGCCGACCAGCTTGCAGCGCAACTCGCCGCCGTTCACGCGCAGGCCGTTGTTGGCGCGGTCGCCGACATCGGCATGGGTTTCGCTCGCGGCTTTGACGTAGGTGCCGATGCCGCCGTTCCACAGCAGATCGACCCGCGCCTTCAGAATCGCGTTCATCAGTTCCATCGGACTCATGGACGCAACTTCGCCCTCGATACCAAGCATGGCCTTGATTTCCGGCGATAGCGCAATCGCTTTCGCCGAACGCGGGAATACGCCGCCGCCCTTGGAGATCAGCGATTTGTCGTAATCGTCCCAGCTCGAACGCGGCAGCTTGAACATGCGATCGCGCTCTTTGAAGGACGCGGCGACGTTCGGGTTCGGATCGAGGAAAATGTGGCGGTGATCGAACGCGGCCAACAAGCGAATATGCTTCGACAGCAGCATGCCGTTGCCGAACACGTCGCCCGACATATCGCCGATGCCGACGCAGGTGAAATCTTCGCTCTGGCAATCGCGGCCCGTCGCGCGGAAATGGCGTTTGACTGATTCCCACGCGCCGCGCGCGGTGATGCCCATGCCCTTGTGGTCGTAACCGACCGAACCGCCGGACGCGAACGCATCGTC
The DNA here is from genome assembly GCA_020852215.1 of Lysobacter sp. GTDB lineage: Bacteria > Pseudomonadota > Gammaproteobacteria > Xanthomonadales > Xanthomonadaceae > Lysobacter_I. Next base: position 19,249 of record JADZBF010000017.1, read on the forward strand.
CAGCCAGAAGCCGTGCGCGCGGGCGATGCCGTTGGCGATGTCGGAGAAGGTCGCCGTGCCTTTGTCGGCGGCGACGACGAGATACGGATCGTCGCCGTCGTGGCGCACCACATCGTCGGGCGGCACGATGCGACCGTCGCCGGTGATGTTATCGGTGATATCGAGCAAACCGTTGATGAAACGCTTATAGCAAGCCACGCCTTCGTTGAACCAGGCGTCGCGATCGACCGCCGGATCGGGCAATTGCTTGCAGAAGAAGCCGCCCTTCGAGCCCACCGGCACGATGACGGTGTTCTTCACCATCTGCGCTTTCACCAAGCCCAGCACTTCGGTGCGGAAGTCTTCGCGACGATCCGACCAGCGCAAACCGCCGCGCGCCACCGGACCGAAGCGCAGATGCACGCCTTCCACGCGGGGGCCGCAGACGAAAATCTCGCGATACGGGCGCGGTTTCGGCAGATCCGGCACTTTCGACGAATCGAATTTGAAGCTCAGATAGTCGGCCGGGCCGCCGTCGGCGCGCAAGCCGTCCTTGTAACGGCCGCGGTAGTAGCGAATGTAGTAATTCGTACGCAGTGTCGCTTCGATCGCGGCGACGAAACTGCGCAGGATGCGGTCTTCGTCGAGACTGGACACGCGATCGAGCAGCGCCTTGATGGCCTGCCGCGTCGCCGCCAATTGCGCGTCGCGCTTGCCGCTGCGGGCGGCGATCACGGGTTCCACCGCGGCCAACATCGCGGCATCGTCCCCGGCCAGACTGATGAGCTGGTGGCGGAAATGCTCCATGCCCAGTTTGATGTCGGCTTTGCTTTCGTTGCCGGTTGCCGGGTCGAAGCGCGCTTCGAACAATTCGGTCATCAGGCGTGCGAGGATCGGGTAACGCGCGAACGTGCCCTCGACGTAAGCCTGCGAAAACGGAACGCCGAGCTGCAGCAGGTACTTGCAGTAGGCGCGCAGCATCGAGACCTGCTTCCATGACAGGTTCGCGGTGAGAATGAGGCGGTTGAAGCCATCGTTCTCCGCATCGCCGCGCCAAATGCGGCCAAAGGCTTCCTCGAAGTTTTCGTCGAGGTCGCCGACGTCGAGATCGCCGCGCGCGGCTTCGACTTCGAAGTCCTGGATATAAGCCGCGCGATCGCCGAGTTCGATGCGATACGGGTGCTCGGAAATCACGCGCAGGCCCATGTTCTCCATCATCGGCATCGCATCCGACAAGGGAATATCGTCGTGCAGCCGGTAGAACTTGAAGCGCAACCCGCCGTCTTGGCCGCGGTAGAGGCTCAGACGCAAATCCTGCTCCGGGGTCAATCCGGCCAAGCGCTCGACGTCGCTGGCGGCGACCGCCGCGGAGACTTTTTCGATGTAGCCGGCCGGCAGCGCGCGACCGATGCCCGAGGCGAGCGCGAGCCCCTGCTCTTCGCCGCGGCGCGCGACGAGTTGTTCGCGCAGATCGTCTTGCCAATTACGCACGATCGCCGACAACTTCGCGTTCAGAACGGCGGCGTCGGCGTCCACCGTTTCGCCCTTGCGCGGGCGCGCCAGCATATGCACCTGCGCCAACGGCGAGTCGCCCATCTGCACCGTGGAATCGATGCGATCGGAGTGCAGCGCGTCTTTGAGCATCGCTTCGATGCGCAGGCGCATTTCGGTGTTGTAGCGTTCGCGCGGCACGTAGGCCAGCACGGAATAGAAACGGCCATAGCGATCGTGACGCAGGAACAGGCGGCTGCGCACGCGCTCCTGCAGCCCCAACACGCCCTTGGCGAGATCGAGCAGTTCGCTCTCGGACGACTGGAACAATTCGTCGCGCGGCAGTTTTTCGAGGATATGCCTCAGCGCTTTGCCGCTATGGCTGGTGGCGGCGAAGCCCGAACCGGTCATCACGCGGTCGTGCCGCTCGCGCACCAGCGGAATCTCCCACGGGCGACGCGTATAGGCGCCGGACGTGTACAGGCCGATGAAGCGCTGTTCGCCCACCGCGCGCCCTTCGGCGTCGAAACTCAGCACGCCGATGTAATCCATGTAGCCGGGACGATGCACGCTGGAACGCGCATTGGTCTTGGTCAGGATCAAGGCATCGACCGCACCGGACTGCGGCATGTAGTGCGCCGCGAGCGTGGTCAATTTGCGCGGCTCCGCCGCGGCTTTGGCGCGCAACAAGCCCAAGCCGGTGCCGTCGATCGCCGCCAGCACTTCGTCGCGGCCCTGTTTCTTGACCTTGTATTCGCGATAGCCGAGGAAGGTGAAATGATCGGCCGCCGCCCAGCGCAGGAACTCCTGCGCTTCGGCGCGTCCAGCCGCGTCGATCGGCATCCGCCGATGCGCTAAATCCTCGGTGATTTCCAACATCTTGTCGCGCATCGACGGCCAATCGCCGACGATCGCGCGCACGTCGGCCAGCACGGTACGGATCGCGGTTTCGACCTCGGCGGCGTCGGCGGCGGATTGACGATCGATCTCCAAACTCATCATCGATTCGGCCGCGCCTTCGCCCACCGCCGTCAACTTGCCGGCGCGGTCGCGCTTCACGGCGACGATCGGATGGCCCAGCTCATGCACGCCGATACCGCGCTCGGCGAGCGCCATCGTCACCGAGTCGACCAGGAACGGCATATCGTCGTTGACGATCTGCAGCATGGTGTGCGGCGATTCCCAACCGTGATTGCTTTGGCTGGGGCTGAACAGGCGCACGCTCGGTGCGCCCGGCGTGCGTTTGCGCGCGAAGTCCAGCATATCGCACGCCAGCGCGGCCCAGGCGTCGGCGCTGCGCGCCGGCAATTCGTCTTCGCTCATGCGCTGATAGAACGCGTCGGCGAACGCGACGGCGTCGTTCGCGCCGCCTTTGGCGCGCTTGCGCACGGCCTCCAGGATCGGCGCGAGCAGACGTTGTTCGCCACGGTTCGGTTTGCCGGCGCCGCGAGCGCGCGGGGAAGCGATTTTCTTGGTCATGTGCGTTGCGATCCGTTGGGCGCCGCGATCAGCGCAGGCCGGTTTCGTTGCGGGCGATCACCAAACGTTGGATCTCGCTGGTGCCTTCGTAGATTTCGGTGATCTTCGCGTCGCGGAAGTACCGCTCCAGCGGCATTTCCTTCGAGTACCCCATACCGCCGTGGATTTGCACCGCTTGATGCGCGATCCACATCGCGGCTTCCGATGCCGTCAGTTTCGCGATCGACGCTTCGTTGGTGAAACGTTGGCCTTCGCCTTTCAGCCATGCCGCGCGCAGCGTGAGCAGCATCGCCGCATCGAGCTTGCACTTCATGTCGGCGATCTTGGCTTGGGTCATTTGGAACGTGCCGATCGGTGCGCCGAAGGCTTTCCGCTCTTTCACGTAAGCGACCGTGGCTTCGTAGGCGGCGCGGGCGATGCCGATGGCCTGCGAAGCGATGCCGATGCGGCCGGCGTCCAGCACGCCCATCGCGATCTTGAAACCCTCGCCTTCCGCGCCCAGCACTTCGTCGGCGTTCACGCGGTAATCGGCGAATTCGATCTCGCACGTCGCCGACGCGCGGATGCCCAGCTTCGGCTCGGTCTTGCCGCGATGGAAACCTTCGCGCGCGGTGTCGATCATGAAGGCGGTGATGCCGCGCGCGCCTTTTTCGGGGTCGGTCATCGCGAACAGCACGATGTACTTCGCCACCGGGCCGGAGGTGATCCAACTCTTTTTACCGTTGACGACGTAGCTGCCGTCGGTCTGCTTCGCCGCCTTGCAGCGCATCGCGGTGGCGTCGGAACCGGACTGCGGTTCGGTCAGCGCGAAGGCGCCGATTTCGCGGCCTTCGGCGATCGCGCGCACGTACAACTGCTTCTGCGCCTCGGTGCCGAATTTCAGAATGCCGTTGCAGAACAGCGAGTTGTTCACCGACATGATGGTGGAATGCGCGGCGTCGGCGGCGGCCACTTCGATCATCGCCAGCGCGTAGCTGATCGCGTCCATTCCGGCGCCGCCGTATTCGGCCGGCACCTCGATGCCCATCATCCCGTTCTCGCCCAGGGTCCGCATGTTCTCCAGCGGGAATTCGCCGGTCTTGTCGAAATGCTCGGCGCTGGGCGCGATCTTTTCCTGGGCGATACGCCGGGCCACGTCCTGAATCATCAACTGCTCATCTGTGAAACGAAAATCCACGGGCATGTCCTCGGCGATGAATACGAAAACATCATTGTAACGGCGGGGCCGTTCCAGCCCTAGCCTCGCGCACGCGCCGGGGCTTCGCGCTTGACCGCACCCCGCCGGCGGCCGACAATTATCGCTATATCGCGATACGAAGATATTTCAGCTATGGACCTTGAAGGTTGGTCGTCCCGTTTGAAAGTGTTGGCCGATGCCACCCGCGTGCGGCTGCTCGCCTTGCTCGAACGCGAGGAGCTGACCGTGGCCGAGCTGTCCTCGATCACCCGCCTGGCGCAGCCGCGGGTGTCGACGCATCTGGCGCGGCTGAAGGACGCCGGGCTGGTGCGCGACCGCCGCGCCGGGGTCTCGGCTTACTACCGCTTCGAGGAAGCCGGCCTGGATCCGGCCCAGCGCGCCCTCTGGCGCACGCTGCGCGAAGGCAGCGACGACCCCTTGCTGCGCCAGGACGAGGAACGCATTCCGTCGGTGCTGGCCGCGCGCGCGGCGGACGCCAATTGGGCCGATAGCGTGGCCGGCGATATGGAACGGCACTACTCGCCGGGCCGTACGTGGGAAGCGCTGGCGCGTTCGGCGCTGCCGCTGCTCGCCCCGGGCCGGGTCTTGGACATCGCCTCGGGCGATGGCGTGCTGGCCGAACTGCTGGCGCCGCATGCCCGCGAATACATCTGCTTGGACGTCAGCGCCCGCGTTGTGGCCGCCGCCAGCGAACGCCTGCGCCGCTTCGAACACGTCGAAGTGCGCGAAGGCGATATGCACGCGCTGCCGTACGAGGACGGGCGTTTCGATCTGGTGGTGCTGATGCACGCCCTGACCTACGCCGCGAAACCGGCGCAGGCGGTGGCCGAAGCGGCGCGCGTGCTGCGCCCCGGCGGGCGTCTGTTGCTGTGCAGTCTGGCCCGGCACGAACACCGCGGCGTGGTCGAAACCTACGGCCACGTCAACCTGGGCTTCGGCGACAAAGATCTGCGCAAATTCGCCGAAAAAGCCGGTCTGGAGATCGTCGCCAGCGACATCGTCACCCGCGAAAAACGCCCGCCGCATTTCGAAGTCGTCTCTCTGATCGGAGTCAAACCATGAGCGAACGCGACTTGCCCTGGCTGCGACCGGACCGCGTCGCCGCGCTCGAAGCGGCGTTGGCGCAACGCATTTTGATCGTCGACGGCGCGATGGGCACGATGATCCAGCGCTACGACCTGCAGGAAGGCGATTATCGCGGCGAACGTTTCGCCGAGGGCTTCGACGCGAAGGCCGTGACCGACCACGCGCACGCCGCGGGCTGCGCCTGCGGCCACGAACATCGCGACCAGAAAGGCAATAACGATCTGCTGAGCCTGACGCGCCCGGACATCATCGCGGAGATCCATCGCGGTTATCTCGATGCCGGCGCCGATCTGGTCGAAACCAATACCTTCAACTCCACCACTATTTCGCTGGCCGATTACGGATTGGAGC
>JADZBF010000018.1 GCA_020852215.1 Lysobacter sp.
ACGTTGCCGGGCCAATCGTAGGCCTGCAGCCGCGCCATCGCCGCGGATGCGAAGCGCTTGGCGGGCGAGACCAGCTTTTGCGCCGCCGCGCGCATAAAACGCTCGGCCAGCGGCGGAATGTCTTCGCGCCGATCGCGCAGCGGCGGCAGCCGCAGCCGCACCACATCCAAGCGATGCAGCACATCCGCACGGAAACGGCCTTCGGCCACCAATACGTTCAAGTCTTGATGCGTCGCCGCGATCACGCGCACGTCCACGCGGATCAATTCGCGGCCGCCGACGCGGAAGAATTCGCTCTCGGCCAACACCCGCAGCAGGCGGGTTTGCAACGGCAACGGCATATCGCCGATTTCGTCGAGAAACAGCGTGCCGCCCTGCGCTTGTTCGAAGCGGCCGATGTGGCGTTTGTTCGCGCCGGTGAACGCGCCGGCCTCGTGGCCGAACAATTCGCTTTCGAGCAATTCCGCGGGAATCGCCGCGGTGTTCAGCGCCACGAACGGCCGCTGCGCGCGTGCGGATTCGCGATGCAGCGCGCGCGCGACCAATTCCTTGCCGGTGCCGGTTTCGCCGGTGATCAACACCCCCAGCGGCGCTTGCGCGAGCCGGCCGATCGCGCGAAACAACGCGCGCATGGCCGGCGCTTCGCCGAGCAAGCGCTCGCCCGCATGCGCATCGCTCGCGGCGACATGCGACGCCTCGCGTTGCGTTTCGGCGTGGGTCTCGGTGCTGACGGCGCCCGCGCCGCGCGCGGTTTGCAGCACGCGCGCCGCCAAACCGACCGCCGCATCCAGATCGAAGGGTTTGGACAGGAATTCGTGCGCGCCGCCGCGGAACGCACCTGCGGTGCTGGCGATGTCGGTGTACGCGCTCATCACGATCACCGGCAACTGCGGCGCCTCGCGCTTGATCGCCTCCAGCAAGGCCAACCCGTCCTCGCCGGGCATGCGCACGTCGGTGAACAACACCTGCGGACGTTCGCCGCGCGCCAAGGCTTCGCGCACCGGCTCGGCGGCTTCGAAGCTGGTCACCGCGTAACCCGCTTCGCGCAGGGCCGTCGCCAACACGAAACGCACCGTGCGGTCGTCGTCGACCACCCAGACCATCGGTGTCGCATGCGCTCTCGATGCTGCGTTCGTGGGCATCGGCATGTCCTCCGCGCGCGTCATGCATCGTCTCCGGCACCGTCGGCCACGCCGAACGGCAATTGCAGCGCGAACACCGTGTGGCCGGGCCGCGAACGATAGGTCAAGGCGCCGCGATGCTCGCGCGCCACTTGCTGCGCCAACGCCAAGCCGAGCCCGGTGCCGTCGGCGCGGCCGCTCACCAACGGCAGAAACACTTGCTCGGCCAGCGATTCGGGCACGCCGCGGCCGTCGTCGTCGATCTCCAACCGCAACGCTTGCGCATGCACCGCATCGCCGATGCGCACGCCGTACTCGATGCGCGTGCGCAAGCCGACCTTCGCGGCGCCGGCTTCGATCGCGTTGCGCACCAAATTCCACACCGCTTGCGTCAAGCGATCCGCATCGCCCGACAATTCCGGTAACGACGGGTCGTAATCGCGCATCAGCTTCACCGCCCAACCGGCGTCGCTCTCGGCCAAGCGCAGCACGCGTTCGAGCACGACATGGATGTTCAGCGATTCGTGACGCCGCGTGGGCTGCGGCGAGAGCAGGCGATCGATCAGATCGGTCAAGCGCGCCACTTCCGATTCGATCAAGCCGGTCAACTCGCGCGATTCGGCATCGCCCGCGCGCCGCGCCAACAACTGCGCCGCGCCTTTCACACCGGCCAACGGATTGCGCAACTCGTGCGCCAAACCCTTCAGCGACGCCGACAGCGCCGACGGCAATACCGCCGCCGGATCGTCGCCCGGGAATTCGTCCACCGGATGCGCCTCCACCCACCAACCACCGCCGTCGCGCCGCGACAGCAGCAGATCGGCGTAGTGCAAGGCCTCGTTCCCCGGGAACGCCAAACGCAGCCGCCGCAACCGCAGCGGATCGCCCTCCGACGGTTCGGCGAACCACGACGCCAACCGCCGCGTCTCGGCCTCCAACGCCGCCAACGGCAAACCCGGCAGACGCCGCGGACTCACCTCCAACCAGCGCCCGAACGCCACATTCACGCCCAATACCCGCCCGTCCGCATCGGTCCACGCCACCGGCGTGGCCAGGACGTCGAATGCATCGGCATGGGGCGGAGAAGCGGCGGGGTTGGCGGGCATTGCACCAATATAGTGCATAAACCGAGCGAATCTCCCCGTTCCGAACAACAGGATTTGTCGAAGCAAGCCTATGCGAGGAGGTTCTATGCGGCTCGCAACGGCTGCATACGAATACATCGCCGCAGCGACCCTGGCTGCTTGATGGAAGCCGTGGCATGTTGCCGGCACTTGTATCGCCCTCGACCGGGAGACTCCGTTGAACGCTATCGCTCCTCCGCTGTTGTTGTGCCTTCTCGCGCTCGCGGGTTGCGCTTCGCAGGTCGCTTCGGATACGCCGTCGTCCGGAGATGCCGCGAGCATGTCCACACACGCAACCACACCCCCAACCCAGGGCCTAGCCGACGCGTATCGCTCGCTCAAGATCGCAGGCTCCGGGCCGATGCGCTGGTGGCACGGCGCGACGGTGTACGAAGTGTGGCCGCGTTCGTTCAAGGATAGCGACGGCGACGGCAACGGCGATTTTCGCGGGATGATCGAGAAGTTGGATTATCTCGACGACTTGGGCGTGGATGCGATCTGGTTGACGCCGGTGTTCGAGGCGCCGTCGTATCACGGTTACGACTTCCAGGATTTCTACGCGATCGAACAAGACTACGGCACGATGACCGACTTCGAAGCGTTCGTCGCCGAAGCGCACAAGCGCGATATCAAGGTCATTCTGGACTTGGTACTGAACCACATTTCCGATCAACACCCGTGGTTCGTGAAATCCGCGCGCAAGGAAGCCGGTTACGACGATTATTTCGTCTGGCGCGAGCAGCGGCCGGCAGGTTGGGGTCAAGCGTGGTCTTCGACGCCGAATCCCGAAGCGGTGTGGCATTGGAACGCGACGCGCAAGGCGTATTACTACGGCGCGTTCGGCGGGTCGCAGCCAGATGTGAATCTGCGCAACCCCGCGGTGGTCGCGGCGTTGAACGATGTGGCCTCGTTCTGGCTGAAAAAAGGCGTGGACGGGTTCCGCCTCGATGCGGTGCGTTACGCGATCGAAGACGGCCCGCTCGCGGGCCAAGCCGACACCGCCGCCACCATCGACTACTGGACGGGCTTCGCGCGTCATGTGAAAGCGATCAATCCCGATGCGCTGCTGGTGGCCGAAGCCTGGGCGCCGCTGGATGTCGTCGGTCGCTATCGCAACGGCGGCAAGGGCCTGGATGCGGCGTTCGATTTCGATTTCGGCGAGACGATCGCCGGCGTCTTGATTCGGAACCACACGCAGAAAGCCGATTTCGGCACCGCCAGCGCCGCATCGGCCGAACGCGGACGCGATGCTCTATGGACGAATCTGCAGCGTCGCGCCGATGCCGCGCCGATCGGCTATTTCTCGCCGTTCCTCACCAACCACGATCGCGATCGCGCGATGTCGCTGCTCGGCGGCGATACCGCGAAAGCGAAGATCGCGGCCAGCGCGTTGCTGACCTCGCCCGGCGCGGCGTATCTCTACTACGGCGAAGAGATCGGCGCGTCGCAAGCGGCGAGCGGCGAGGATCGCTACCGCCGCGCGATCATGCCGTGGACCGACGACGCGCACGCGGGTTTCAACGCCACCGGCCGTACCTGGATCGATCTGCCGCCGCCGCAGGGCTACCGCGGCGACCAGGGCGCGTGGTGGGCGAAGTATTGGGCGCAATTGCGCGGCAAAGGTCAGTCCGTGTCGGCGCAAGCGGCGGATGCGAATTCATTGCTCGCTCACTACAAGCGTTTGTTGCGCGTACGCAGCGCGAACCCGGCGTTGAAGCGACCGGACGAACTGCGCCACTACCCTGTCGACGACGCCGATGTCTGGCTGATGCGCGCATTCGCCGAGGGGCGCGACGTGTGGGTGCTGATCAATTTCGATGCCGCGAACGCTTCCACGTTCGCTATGCCCGCGGAACTGCGCGGCGAACGGAAGGATCAGTTGAGCGGCGAGGCCAAGCGCATCGGCGAACGGTTCACGCTCGCGGCGGGCGAGACTTTGATCTTCTGATCGCGATTCGCGTTCGCCGAAGACTTGGATCTCAAGCCTTCGGCGAATCGGCGATTGTGGGTTCGATCGCGGCGTTCTTCGCGCCCACGATCAATAACCACAAGCAAATGCCGATTTCGCCGAGCGTCGCCGGCAGCGTGACCACACCCGACAAGGCGCTTTGCGCGTAGTTCGCGAACAGCGTGTCGCCGAACAATTGGATGAGATAGCCGAAGCATCCCAACATCAACAATATGCCGAGAATGCGCGGCAGAAAGCCGGATTTGTAGACCAGATAGCCGAACGGCAGCAGCCACAATCCCCAGAACAGCATGGCGACGGCGATGCCGTTGTTGTAGGCATCCAGCGACAGCATCACCATCGCATCGCGCTGCTCGACGGAGAACGCGCGCAGATAAGCCGCATCGCCGAGCAAGCTCAACACATCGAGTTTGTGCGTGAGATTGAACAACGAGATCGGCACGCTGGCCGTCGCGAACACGACCATCAGCGCGGCGGCGCGCGAAGACACCGCACCGAGCAGTCGATGCAAGGCCAGCGGCAGCAGCACAAACGCGATATAGCCGACGAACCCGGCGGCGATGCCGAGCCGGAACAGATCGGTATGTTCGACGAGATTGCGTACGGTCGCCGCCGCATCGTCGCGCACGAACAACCGCGACGGCACATACATCAAACCGAAAACCCCAGTGAGCACCACGATCAGATAGATCGCACCCGCGGTTCTGGCGAGCGCTTTGCGGTTGGGACGTGGCGCGTTCGCGGGCATGGGACGAGACTCGACGGTGGATGGGGGGCCGCGATGCGACGCATCAGAGTGTTCGTCGCGATGCAGCTTGTCATATGGCGAAAGTATCGGTCGGACCGCGAAAGACGTGTCGGCCGTCGTCGCTGAGCGCGCTCGACATCGACGGAGCGCCCCGGCCATCGCCGAGCATTGGCATCGCGCGCGCGGCGAAACTACACTGCGGCGATGACGACCTTATCCGCCTCCCGCGCACGCATCGCCCTCGCCCTGCTCACCGCAGCCTGCATTTGGCCCGTCCACGCCCTCGACGGCAAATGGACGCCGGAACAAGTACTGGATTTGGATCCGGCGTGGCTGAAACGCCAAGGCCTGACGCTGCCGCCCTCGGCGTTGTGGGATGCGAAACGCGGCACCGGTTTGTTGACCGGCACGGTGAATATCGGCGGCTGCTCCGGCGCGTTCGTGTCGGCGTCCGGGTTGATCGTCACCAATCATCATTGTTTGTTCGGCGCGGTGCAGGAACACAGCACACCGCAGCGGGATTTGATCGCGAACGGGTTTCTCGCGCGCAGCCGCGCCGAGGAATTACCAGCCAGTACCCTGCGCGTTGAGATTCCAAAACGCTTCATCGACGTCACCGCGGACGTGCTGGCGGCGGTGCCGGCGGACGCTTCGCCGCGCGCCCGCGCGGACGCGATCGACGCGAAGAAGAACGCGCTGGTCGCGCAATGCCGCACGCAGGCCGATGTCAAATGCAAGATCGCGGCCTTCGACGACGGCGTGCGCTACACGCTGATCGAATCGATCGAGTTGCGCGATGTGCGTTTGGTTTACGCGCCGCCGCGTGCGATCGGCGAATACGGCGGCGAAATCGACAATTGGTCGTGGCCGCGGCACACCGGCGATTTCGCGATCGCGCGCGCCTACGCTGGCACCGATGGCCGCCCCGCGGACCGCAGCGAGGCGAACCTGCCCTACGCGTCCGAGTTCTATTTCCCGATCGCGCAGAAGCCGCTGAACGAAGGCGATTTCGTGATGGTCCTGGGCTACCCGGGCGTGACGTATCGTTCGTTGATCGCCGAAGAAATGCGCGAGCGTCGCGAACGCTTTTTCGTTCGCCGCGAGGATGTCTTCGGCGAGTGGATCGGCATTCTGGAGCGCGCGGGCGAAGACGACGCGCCCGGCAAGATCGCGCTGGCGGCGAATCTCAAAGGCATCCACAACCGCTACAAAAACGCGCAGGGGCAAATCGCCGGACTGGATCGCGGCGCGATCGTCGCGAAACAGCGCGCGCACGACGATGCCGTCGCGGCCTGGTCCGTATCGAATCGCGCACATGCGGCGGCGGTGCCCGCGCGCGAAGGTCTGCGCGAGGTGCTCACCGAACGCGAAGCGACGTGGGAGCGCGATTTTCTGCTGAATCTCATTCCCTTGGGCGCGGAATCGCCGGCCGGCGGCATTCCGCCGCTGCCGAAGGCCTTGTTCTACGCCGCGACCGTGGCCTACCACGCCGAAGAGCGCGCCAAGCCCGATGCCGCGCGCGCATCGGGTTTCGCCGACGCCGATCGGAGCAAAATCCGCGAACGTTTGCGCCGCGAACAGTCGCAATTTTTCGCGCCCGCAGATCGTCTCGTATTCGCTGCGCTGGTGCGGCGCGCGTTGGCGCTGCCCGAAGGTCAGCGTATCGCGGCCGTCGATGCGCGCTTCGCCGGCAAGACGACGGACGCCATCGAACGCGAGATCGCCGCGATGTACGCGAACAGCGCATTGTTCGATGCCGACGCCCGCGACGCGATGCTGGACGACTCCGCACAGACATTGGCGGCGCGACAAGATCCGCTGTTGGCGTTTGGCGCCGCGTGGGCCGGCGAAGTCCGCGCCCTGCGCGAACGCGAGCGCGACTGGAACGCGCGCGCCGCGCTGCATCGCCCGATCTGGCGTCGCGCCGTGGCCGCGCATGCGAACGCGCCGATCGCGCCCGACGCC
>JADZBF010000019.1 GCA_020852215.1 Lysobacter sp.
AAAGAGTGGATAGGCACTCCTTTCGAGGCATTGCAAGCGCCAGAACAAAGCGATCGGATACGTTATGGGAAGCATCTAGCCCATAAGATTCCAAATAAATATTCCGGCATGAGTTCAAGCGAGGCACGCATTACGGTGCTCGCTGATCTTGAAGCCAATCGGATACTCATCGATACAAAGTCACACAAGCTGCAGGTGCCGCGCGGCGACCGCTCTGGTCAGGTGATCGAGCCCTATCTCACCGATCAGTGGTTCGTAAAGATGGACGGCTTCGCGCGCCGCGGGATGGAACTGGTCGAGAACGGCAGCATGAAGTTCGTCCCGCCGAACTGGATAAACACCTATCGCCACTGGATGGAAAACATCCAGGATTGGTGCATCAGCCGCCAACTGTGGTGGGGGCATCGCATTCCGGCGTGGTATGACAATCATGGGAATATCTACGTCGCCAGAAACGAAGACGAAGCAAAGAAAGAATTTGAGGCCTCCCTTATTTCCTACAAATCTAAGCATGAGCCTGACGCCGATTTTGATTTAAGGAACGAGTATCGCGCCATCTCCGCCGAACTGACGGCTCAACATGGATTGCAACAAGACAACGACGTCCTCGAAACCTGGTTCTCCTCCGCGCTCTGGCCGATCAGCACGATGGGTTGGCCGAATGCGGAAGCGATGCGCGAACGTGGCTTCGATCAATTCGTGCCGTCGTCCGTGCTGGTCACCGGTTTCGACATCATTTTCTTCTGGGTGGCCCGGATGATCATGATGACCGACCACTTCATGCCGAAGGACGCGCCCGACGCCGAGCGCGTGCCGTTCCGCGACGTGTACATCACCGGTCTCGTCCGCGACAAGGACGGGCAGAAGATGTCGAAGGCCAAGGGCAACATCATCGACCCGCTCGACATCATCGACGGCATCGACATCGAAACACTGGTGGCAAAGCGCACGTCGGGCCTCATGAACCCGAAGATGGCCGCGAACATCGAAAAGGGATTGCGCAAAGATTAGCCCGAGGGTTTCGCAGCCCATGGCGCCGACGCCCTGCGCTTCACGATGACGGCCCTCGCCGGCCCCGGTCGCGACATCAAATTCGATATGGCCCGCTGCGAGGGCTACAAGAATTTCTGCAATAAGTTGTGGAACGCGACGCGCTTCGCGTTGATGAATACCGAAGGCTTTTCGCTCCCCTCTCCCGCCGGGAGAGGGGCCGGGGGTGAGGGTCGGCCGCTTGCGGATACTGGCTCGGAGAACCCGCCCTCATCCGGCGCTGCGCGCCACCTTCTCCCGGCGGGAGAAGGGAGAAACTTCTCGCCGGCGACAGACGCCGAACGCTGGATCCTCTCCCGCCTCGCGAAAGTCTCCGCCGAAGCCGAGCAGCATTTCGCCGACTACCGCTTCGACCTGCTGTCGCAGGCGCTGTACGAATTCGCGTGGAACGAGTTCTGCGATTGGTTCGTGGAATTGGCGAAACCTCATTTGTATGGATCAACAAGCGCAGATGATCACTCGACTGAGTTGACGGAAGTTCTGAAATACTCGGAAAGCGTTAAGCACACGCTGCTGTACGTGCTGGAAGCACTGCTACGTTTGCTGCATCCGCTGATCCCGTTCGTGACCGATGAACTGTGGCGTCATGTCGCGCCGAAGCTCGGCATCGACGACACCAGCATCTGCGCGCGTCGCTACCCGCAGGCCGCGGACTTCGACGCGGACGGTTACGCCGATGCCGAGGCCGATATCGAATGGTTCAAAGCCGTGGTCTCGGCCGTGCGCAGCATCCGCAGCACGCTCGGCATCTCGCCGTCGAAGCAGATCGGGCTGCTGTTCCGCAGCGGCGACGCGACGGACGCCGCGCGCGTGGCGAAGTTCGCCTCGCAACTGTCGTTCCTGCTCAAGCTCGACCGCATCGAAACGCTGTCCGGCGATCCGCCGGCCGCGGCGCCGGCCGTGGTCGGCGATCTGCAACTGTTCGTGCCGCTGGACGGCTTGGTCGACCTGGACGCCGAACGCGTGCGTTTGGACAAGGAAATCGCCAAGGTCGCCGCCGAGAAAGAGAAGAGCGAGGCGAAGCTGGCGAAGTTCGGCGGCAACGTGCCGGTGAACGTGGTCGAACAAGAGCGTCAACGCCTCGCGGAGTGGACCGCGAAACTCGCGGCGCTGCAGGAACAGCGCGCGCGGTTGGCGTAACGACAAGCGTTCCCATCGTGACCCGGTAAAGCGGGCTCGGCCGGCTCTACCTGTTCCGAGTCGGCTTTCGAGCATCGCGCCGGGCATCGGGGGGTGGGCGGAAGCCACTTCGACGCGGGTCGTTTCGACGCGGGTCGTTGCGCCGGGCTCACCGACGACCTCGAGCGAACGGGACCGAGATACCCTCCTGGCGGGGCCGCGAAACGCGCGGCATCGCAGCGAACTCGCGAGGCATCGGGATGCGCCGCCGCATTGTTCGCGCTCGGTTAGGGCAGGCGTCGAGAAAGCAGCGGCCCGCCCCCTGCTGCGGAGTCTGTTCAAAACAGCGCGCGCCGATCATTGGAGGGTCGTTTGCGATATTTCTTCCCTATTCGTTCCCTAGTTGCCGCCTCTATTTTTCACTCAGCGACCGACGCGCGGCATCTAATGAGGCCGTTGCCAAAACCGGCAACGTACTGAGGAGTGAGCAAGATGCTGAACTTGAAAAAGGGAATGGCGCTGGGCTTCGGGCTGGTGGCGTTGATGGCGTTCGGAAACGCTGGCGCTTACATCGGCGGCGCCTATCCGGACCCGGTCACCGGGTTGCCGCATTTCGTCGACCCGTCCAAGCAGCCGAATGTGTGGCACTGCGAGTACTGGAACGAAGCGACGCACTCCGGATACGTGTTCTCGATGCCGCCAGGGCAGAAGTGCCCGAAGTCGTACATGGGCGTTCCGCTGACCAGCGAAGAGTTCTGGTGAGCCCCATCGGCTAACGCCATATCGCCGAACGCGGCTCTTTTCGCGGCGTTCGACCCAACAAGCCCGGCGTCCGCCGGGCTTGTTCGTTTCGGGGCGATGAATGGCATCGACCAGCCGCGCGCGGCTTTCTCCGCCCCGCACTCAGCGTTCGTCCTGAGCGGGCAACAACTCCATCGGCATCACGATCGCATCTTCGCGCCCGCGCCGGGTCGGGGATTGGCGCGGTTGCGCGCGGGTTGGGCGAGCATCACTGTCCGCGCGCGCTGTTGCGGCGGGCATTGAGACATGCCCTCCGCAACAAGCTGCGGGGTAGGCCCAAAACCGCAAGAGCCGATGTTTTTGAGCGTCGATTGCGATGTTTCTTCCCTATTTCTTCCCTATTCGCCGCCTTCATACTTCACTCAGCGACGGACGTGCGGCGTCTAATGTGGCCGTTGCCAAGATCGGCAACACACACACAGGAGACAGCAAGATGCTGAGCTTGAAGAAGGGAATAGCCTTGGGCCTCGGTCTGGGCGCGCTGATGGCGTTCGGCAACGCGGGCGCTTATATCGGTGGCGCGCACCCGCACCCGGACACCGGCCTGCCGGTTTTCGACGATCCGAGCGAACAGCCGAACGTCTGGCACTGCGAATACTGGGACAAAACCACCAGCTCCGGATATGTATTCTCGATGCCGCCCGGGCAAACTTGTCCGGCGTACTACCGGGGACTGCGACTCACCAGGGCGGTCTTTTGGTGAACCGCCCGGGGCGGCGACGGATCGAAGTTCGACGCCCGACGCGGAAAATACAAGCCCGGCGCAGGCCGGGCTTGTTCGTTCAGGGGCAAGCGACCATCCGCTGCGACGCCGCGGACGCGTTCACTCTTCGGGCAACAGTTCCATCGCCATCACGATCGCGTCTTCGCGCCCGTTGTGGGCCGGGTAGTACCGCGGACGGCGGCCGATTTCGTTGAACCCCTCGTCGTTGTACAGCGCGATCGCGCGCGGATTGGACGGGCGCACTTCCAGAAAAATGCGTTCGGCCCGATGCGCGCGGGCGCAGCGCAGCAACAGGCGCAGCAATTTACGGCCGATACCGGCGCTTTGCGCGATGGGATCGACGCAGAGATTGAGGATATGCGCCTCACGCACGGCGACGCTGAGCACGCCGTAGCCGACGATCACGTCATCGCGCAGCGCCAACCACATCGGGTAACCGGCGCGCAGACAATCGCGGAAGATGCCGTGCGTCCACGGGAACGGATAAGCGCGCAGTTCGATCGCCATCACCGCGTCGATGTCTTCCTCGCGCATCGCGCGCACCGCGAATGCGGATTCGCCGTCCGCCCATTCCGTCTGCGGCTGCGCGCTCATCATCGTCGCTCAATGCCTGCGCATCGCCCGCAGCGTGGGCCACAGCGCGCGTTTGGCGCGCGCATCGCCACGCAATGCCTGCGGCGGCGGACAGACGCGCAGCACCGCGTCGCGATCGGCCGCATCGGCGGCGCGACCGGCCGCACGCAGCAGCGCGGCGGCGAAAGCATCGTCGGGGATCGCGGCGTTCTTCGTGCGCGATGCGTCCGTCGGCGGCACTGCCGCAGTGCGCGCGGCCGCAGCCGGCTGAGCGCTCGGCGACGCGGACGCCAACCGATACGTCGACAAGCCCATCGCGTCCAGCGTTTCGCGCTGCAGCGGCGTCCAGTTCACGCTTCGCCCGCCCGCTTGCGCATGCGCCGCGACATCAACGGTCCGACCAGCAAGAACAGGCCGAACACACCGAACAGCACCTTCGGCGGATCGATCACCACGCCGATGATCGCCAGCACCAAGGCGAAGATCGCGAAGAACGGCACGCGGTCTTCGCCCGGCGGTTTTTTCCCGCCCTTGAAACTGGGGTAACGGAAGCGGCTGACCATCGCCAAGCCCGCGATCACCGTCACCGCCAACGCGCCGTAGCGCAGGTCTTCGCCGCTCCAACCCAGGTCGTGCATCATCCAGACGAAGCTGGCGATCACCGCCGCCGCCGACGGGCTGGGCAGGCCGATGAACCAACGTTTGTCGGTCACTTCGACTTGGCTGTTGAAGCGGGCCAGGCGCAGCGCGGCGCAGGCGGCGTACAGAAACGCACCCAGCCAGCCGATCTTGCCGATGGTCGGATGTACGTATTTCAGCGATTCCAGCGCCCAGTGGTACATCACCAAGGCGGGGGCCATGCCGAAGCTGACCAGATCGGCGAGCGAGTCGTATTGCACGCCGAACTCGCTCTGGGTATTGGTCATGCGCGCCACGCGCCCGTCCAGGCCATCAAGGATCGCGGCGATGAAAATCGCCACGCAGGCCGGTTCGAAGCGGCCCTGCGCCGCGGCGATGATGGCGAAGAAGCCGGAGAACAGCGCGGCGGTGGTGAACAGGTTCGGCAGCAGAGAGATGCTGCGGTTGCGCGGACGGGGCGGCGGGGACGGTTCGTTCATGGTGCGCAGTGTAGAGCGAGTGATGGCCTCTCGTATCCACGTCGCCCGCCAGGGCCGCCGCGAGAAGGGTCCGCGATGCGTCCTCGGCCCGCGCCCGAGCAGGCGATCGCACGGGAAAGGCGTCGCCGCAGCCAGCGCATGCCGGCAAGAGCGGCCGGCGCGACGCCAACTCGCCCCTGGGGATGAATGCGGGCCGGACGTCTGCCGCGCCTGCCCCGAACGCCCGCCGAGGCCGGTATTCGGTCGGCAATTGGCCGAGAATTGGCCGGCACTTGGCTGGAATCGGAACGCTTCGTGACCGACTCGGCTTGCGCATGGCCGGGCATGGTGCTGCAATCGGCCCGTCTTCCGATCACCGCCGCAGGCTCGCCCATGTTCCGCTCGCTTCCGCGCACCGCATTCGCCGCGGCGACTCTCGCCACAGCGCTCGCCCTCTGTCTCGGCCCCAGCGCCGCCGCGCTCGCGGGCGATGTGTACACCTGGAAGGACGCCAACGGGGTCACCCATTACTCGCAAACCCCGCCGCAGGCCGGATCCTCGAACTACCGGATGTTCGTCTACGCCAAGCGCGAAGGGCCGAAGACCGAGGCCTCCGCCGAAAATCAGCAATGCGCCACTGCCCGCAGCAACGCGGAACTGCTGAAATCCGGCAAGCCGCTGCGCCGCGACACCAACGGCGACGGCAAGCCCGACGCCGATATGCCCGAAGCCGAACGCGCCCAGCAGTTGGAACTGGCGCAAATGGTGCTGCGGACGAGTTGCGCCGCCAAAGCGCCGACGCGGGCCGCTGCGAAGCCCTGAGCGGGAAAATACCGGCTCCTGAGCCGTTCGCCCTCATAGGGTGCGCTTGAGCGCACCGTCTTCGGTTCATGCGACTTTCCAAGAGCCTGTTCAAAATCTCAGAAGCGGCATGCGCCGAACGCATTTCCCGAGCGGATCGGCGGCCCTTCGCCGGTACTTCCTTCATTCCTCTCCCCACCGTGCGGGGAGAGGGTGGCCGAAGGCCGGGTGAGGGGCGCCTTTCACGTACGGCTTGATACGCACGGTCGGAAGCACGCGAATCAAGCGTAACGCCCGCCCCTCATCCGGCGCGTTGCGCCACCTT
>JADZBF010000020.1 GCA_020852215.1 Lysobacter sp.
AAATCCGCCGCGGTGGCGGGACCGACGTTGGGCAGATCGGTCAACACGTGCGCTTGCGAGGCGATTTCGGCTTTAGGCATGGGAATACGCGATCGATGGAAAGACGAAAGATGCGGGCCGGAAAGCGAGCGATCGAGCGCGATGCCTCACGGAGTAGGAACGCGATCGGAACGAGGCTCGGAACGCGATTTGGAGCGCGGCTCGAACCGCGGCTTAGAACGCAAAAGGCCGGATTCCCAGGGGAAATCCGGCCTTCGGTCGTGCGTGCCGCGAGCGGCGCGAACGAATGCAGCGGCTTAGGCCGTCGCGGCATCCTTGAGCTTCTTCATCGGACGCACTTTCACCTTGACGGTGGCCGGCTTGGCGGCGAAGAGGGTTTCCTGGCCGGTGAAGGGATTGATGCCCTTACGCTTCGGCTTGGCCGGCACCTTGACGGCGGTGATCTTCAGCACGCCCGGCAGCACGAACATGCCCGCGCCCTTGTTGCCGATCGACGCGTGGACCGCGCCTTCGAGCGCAGCAAGCACTGCGCGCACGTCCTTGGCGGCCAATTCGGTGGCGCCGGCGATGTGAGCGACCAGAGCGGACTTGCTCATCGTTTCTTTGATCGGTTTCGGAGCGGCCGTCTTAGCGGCGGCCTTCTTGGCGGTTTTCTTTTTCGTTGCCATGAGAGTTGGATGTCCTCGTCGGATGGTTGATCTAATGTTTGGGCCGGTTTAGGCCGGGATTGCGGAACTTGGCCGGCATGCGAACTGTAGGCCAAGGGCGCGTGTTCGCCAAGCCCTTTTTACGGTTTTCAGCGTGTTTTTTCGACTTTTTCGCATGCGAGGCGGTTCCGAGCGCCGATTTCGCGCGAGTTTCGATCGAAGATCGCGCTCGATACCTCCGAATGCGAACGAATTTCGGCGCGCATGCGCGTCTTATTGCCCGTTCGCCAAGACCTCCGCCGCGGCGCCGACGATCAACGGATCGGCCGGGCGCGCGATGCGCGCATCCTTGCCGGGGTAGGGCAAGCTGGCCAGCACATGGCGCATGGCGTTGAGACGGGCGCGCTTTTTATCGTCGGATTTGATCACCGTCCACGGCGAGTCCGCGGTATCGGTGTGGAAGAACATCGCGGTCTTCGCCTCGGTGTATTCCGGCCATTTGTCCAGCGATTCCAGATCGATCGGCGACAGCTTCCAATGTTTGAGCGGGTCGTTGCGGCGCGATTTGAAGCGGCGCAATTGCTCTTCGCGACTGACCGAGAACCAGAACTTGTACAGGCGAATGCCGCTGCGGACCAGCATGCGCTCGAATTCGGGCGCTTCGCGCAGGAATTCCAGGTATTCGGCCGGCGAGCAGAACCCCATCACGCGCTCCACACCCGCGCGGTTGTACCAACTGCGGTCGAAAAACACGATCTCGCCGGTGGTCGGCAGGTGTTCGATATAGCGCTGGAAATACCACTGGCCGCGTTCTTGATCGTTGGGTTTTTCCAACGCGATCACGCGCGCGCCGCGCGGATTGAGGTGTTCGGTGAAGCGTTTGATCGCGCCGCCCTTGCCGGCGGCGTCGCGGCCCTCGAACAGGACGATGATGCGTTGCCCGGTTTCTTTCACCCAGCTTTGCACTTTCAGCAATTCGATCTGCAGCATCTTCTTTTCCGCTTCGTACTCCTTACGACGCAAGCGCGTGCGATAGGGGTAGTCGCTGGGCAGCGGTGCGGTGCTGCTGTCTTCGTCGGTCAACGGCACCGCGGCCATGCGTCGCGCGGCTTCGAGGGACAGGCCCGGTTCCAGCGATACCGGACCGGCATCGATCGAAGCGGGCATTTGCGCCGCGATGTCCACGGGCGCAGCCGGTTCGATCGTTGGCATCGTGGCAACGGCGAGCGGCGCGTCCGGGATTTCGCTCGTTCGAGTGTCGCCGTTGCCGGTTTTCTTGCCGCGGCCGTTGCCGCCGTTGCCGCTGGGCGCGCGGGTGGTGGCGGCTTGCGAACGGCGGCGTGATGCGGCGTTGCCGCGGCGAGACGAGGACGTGGCCATACGAGAACTCCTGACACGGTTGGTGAGGCGAAAATTAGAGCGCGGTATCGGCGATCGACGCGCATCGGTCCATCTTCCGCCGCTCCAAGCGCCGAGGCTTGAGCCGGATCAAACTTCCGCCGCGCGCGCCGTGCGCGGGCCGTGCCGCGACGTCTCGGTCTGTCGAAAACAGGTTCTGAGCGGCAGGGATGCCCGCGATTCGAAAACGTGCGCGATGCGCGCCCGGCAAGCGGCCGAGAGTCGAGCCGGTGATCTCAGGCCAATATCTCAGGCCAAGATATCAGGACACTATCTCAGAGCCTCTTCAAAATCTCAGAAGAGGCATGCGCCGGGCGCATTTACCGAGCGGATCGGCGGCCCTTCGCCGGTACTTCCTTCATTCCTCTCCCCGCCGTGCGGGGAGAGGGTGGCCGAAGGCCGGGTGAGGGGCGCCTTTCACGTACGGCTTGATACGCACGGTCGGAAGCACGCGAATCAAGCGTAACGCCCGCCCCTCATCCGGCGCGTTGCGCCACCTT
>JADZBF010000021.1 GCA_020852215.1 Lysobacter sp.
AGGCTCGATCACGTTGCCCTTGGACTTCGACATCTTTTCGCCGTTTTCGTCGACGACGAACCCGTGCGTCAGCACTTCGCGATACGGCGCATGTCCGTCCATCGCGATGCCGGTCAGCAACGCGCTGTGGAACCAGCCGCGATGTTGGTCCGAACCTTCCAGATACATGTCCGCCGGCTTGCGCAAACCGTCCTGCGGGCGCTGCGCGAGCACGCAGTCGTGACTGACGCCGGAATCGAACCAAACGTCGAGAATATCCAGGACTTTGTCGTAGTCCCTCGCCTGCTCGCCCAGCAATTCGGCGGCGTCCAGCGCGTACCACGCATCGGCGCCCTCGCGTTCGACGCGCTCGGCGACCTGGCGCATCAACGCAGGCGAATTCGGATGCGGCTCGCCGGTTTCGCGATGGATGAACAACGCGATCGGCACGCCCCAGGTGCGCTGACGCGAGATCGTCCAGTCCGGACGGTTATCGATCATGCCGGTGATGCGCGCCTGCCCCCAATCGGGGAACCATTCGACCTGCTTGATCGCATCGAGCGCATCGGCGCGCAAATTCGCCTGATCCATGGAAATGAACCACTGCGGCGTGGCGCGGAACGCGACCGGCTTGTGGTGTCGCCAACAGTGCGGGTAGCTGTGGGTGAGCGGAAAATAGGCGAGCAAGGCTCCGGTGCCGCGCAGCGCGTCGACGATGACCTGATTCGCTTTCCAAATATGCAAACCGGCGAGCGCGATTTCGCCGAGCGGCGGCGTCGACGGCAGATACACGCCCCTGCCGTCCACGGGATTCAATTGCGCGGCGGTGTATTTCGCGACCAAACCGTATTTCAGACCGACGACGAAATCTTCCTGACCGTGACCGGGCGCGGTATGCACCGCGCCGGTGCCGTCTTCGGCGCTGACGTGATCGCCGAGGATCAGCGGGATGTCGCGCTCCGCATAGAACGGGTGCGCCAGCAGGAGATTCTCCAGCGCCGCGCCTTGAGCGCGACCGAGCACGACCGCCTCGTTCACGCCGTAACGCTTCAGCGCCTTCTCCACCAGCGCTTCGGCCAACACCAGCAAGCGGCGACGACCATCGCGTGCCGGGCCTTCGACCAGCGCGTATTCGAGTTCCGGGCCAAGCGTCACCGCAAGCGACGCCGGCAGGGTCCACGGCGTGGTGGTCCAGATCGGCACCGCGACCTCGGCATCGTCGTCGAGACCCACGCCGAACTTCGCCGCCAGCGCATGCGGATCGCGCGCGGCGTAGGCCACATCGACCGCGGGCGATTCCTTGTCGGCGTATTCGATCTCGGCTTCGGCCAGCGCCGAGCCGCAATCGAAGCACCAATGCACCGGCTTCACGCCGCGCGCCAGATGGCCTCGATCGACGATCTTCGCCAGCGCGCGCAGCATGTCCGCTTCGTAGCGGAAATCCATCGTGCGATAGGGGTTATCCCAATCGCCCAGCACGCCCAGACGCTTGAAGTCCTTGCGCTGCAGCTCGATCTGGTCGGCGGCGTATTCGCGGCACCGTTTGCGGAATTCCGCCGCGTCGATCTTGTCGCCGACCTTGCCGAATTTCTTCTCGACCTGCAGTTCGATCGGCAGACCGTGGCAATCCCAACCAGGCACGTACGGCGCATCGAAACCGGCCATCAATTTCGACTTGACCACGATGTCTTTGAGAATTTTATTGACCGCATGACCGATATGGATCGCGCCGTTGGCGTACGGCGGGCCGTCGTGAAGCACGAAGGACTGCGAGCGGCCGGAGGTCTTCGCGCGCACCTGCGCGTATAGATTCTGCTGCTGCCAGCGCGCCAACGTCTGCGGCTCGCGTTTGGGCAAGTCGCCGCGCATCGGGAAATCCGTGGCCGGCAGATGGATCGTGGCCTTGTATCGATTGTCGTTGGTACGGTTGTCTTGGTCGCTCACGCGTCGGCTCGCTCGGGCAATGACATCAACAATTCGCGCGCCTGGGCGGCGTCGCGATGCATCTGCGCGACCAGGGTCGGCAGATCGGGGAATCGTTCTTCGTCGCGCAGTTTGGCGACGAACTCCACTTCGATATGGTGGCCGTAAAGGTCGCCGTCGAAGTCGAACAAATGGGCTTCCAGCAGCGGCTCTTTGCCGCCCACCGTCGGTCGGGTGCCGAAACTCGACACCGACGCGCGCGGCGTGGGGCCTACGCCGTGCACCCAGGTGGCGTAGATGCCGCGCAGCGCCGGGGTTTTATCGGCGAAGCGCAGATTCGCGGTGGGATAACCGAGCGTGCGACCGAGCTGCTGACCGCGCACCACGCGGCCGCGGATCGCATAAGGTTTTCCGAGCAAGCGCGCGGCGGTGCGGAAATCGCCGGCCTGCAGCGCGATGCGGATGCGGGTGCTGGAGACGCGGGCGCCGTCCACTTCCACCGGCGCGATGGTGTCGGCCGCGAATCCGGCCTCGGCACCCATCGCTTGCAGCAGGCCCAAATGCCCGGCACGACCGTGGCCGAAGCGGAAATCCGGCCCGACCCACACCTCGCGCACGGCCAAACGTTCGATCAGCATGCGGCGCACGAAATCTTCCGCCGACATCGAGGCCAAACGCGCGTTGAAACGCAGCAAGCCGACGCGATCGATGCCGAGCTTGCCGAATTCGCGAATCCGCATCGCCGGCAATTGCAGACGCGCGGGTGCGGCCGGGCCGGCGAAGAATTCGCGCGGCAGCGGCTCGAAGCTCAAGGCCACCGCGCACACGCCCAGCGCGCGCGCGCGGTCGACCGCATGGCGCACCAGCGCGCGATGGCCCAGATGCAGGCCGTCGAAGGCGCCGATGCATGCCACGCTTCCGTTCGGACACAGCGGCCCGCCGTCGAGGTCGCGGAAAAGTTCGGTCATTCGGTTGATGCGCCCGGCGCGAAGACCCGGCGGGGGAAGTTCAGACGATTCCGCAGTATACCCAGCGCCGGGCGATCAGTCCGGGAACGCGCGCGAAACGTCGCGCCGAAGGCTTCCCTCGATGCCGCGCTCCTCAATCCAGTGCTCAATGCCGCAAATGCCGCGGACGCAGGCCCAGCGCGACCAGTGCGACGGCATACGTGGCCGCACCGGCCGCGACCACCGCCAACAGGAGACCCGCCCGCCACCACGGGTCCGCGATGGCGGTCCAATCGCCGATGCGCGCATTCAGCAGCAACACGATCGCCGACATCGACCCGCACCCCACGCCGATCCGCAGCAGATGCATGCCCCAGCCCGGCTGCGGTTTGAGCAAACCGGCCCGACGCAGATAACGCCACAGCAACCAGGCGTTGAAGATGCCGGCGAGGCCGGTCGCCAAGGCGATGCCGCCGTGCGCGCCCTGCACGCCGTAATGCCACAACGGCCAGGTGAAACCGACGGTCATGACGACATTCGCGATCACGGTCAAAATCGCCGCGCGCATCGGGGTTTTGGTGTCCTGCCGCGCGTAAAACGCGGGCGACAGCACCTTGCTCAGCATGAACGCGGGAATGCCCAAGCTCATCGCGCTCAGGCTGATCGCGGCCATACGCGTGTCGTGCGCGGTGAACTCGCCGCCTTGATACACCACCGCGGTCAGCGGCTCGGCCAGCAACAGCAGCCCCACCGCCGCCGGCACACCGACCAACAGCGCCAGGCGCAGGCCCCAGTCGAGCGCGACCGTATAGCCTTCGGTATCGGTCGCGGCGTGACGGCGCGACAGATGCGGCAGGATCACGGTGCCGATGGCGACGCCGAACAGACCGAGCGGAAATTCGACCAACCGATCCGATAGATACAGCCAAGTCTGGCTACCGGTCGCGAGCAACGACGCGAAAATCGTGCCGACCAGCAGGTTCAACTGCGCCACCGACGACGAGAACAGCGTCGGCACCATCAATTTGGCGACCCGCCGCACATCGGGGTGCCGGAACCCGGGTTTAAGCCTCGGCCGCAATCCCAATCGACCCATCGCCGGCCACAGCACCAGCAACTGCAGAATGCCCGCGGCCAGCACGCCCCAGGCCAACGCTTTCGCCGGCTGAGCGAAACGCGGCGCCAACCACAACATCGCGGCGATGACGGTCAGGTTGTGCAGCACCGGCGTGACCGCCGGCAAAGCGAATTTGCCGAAACTGTTCAACACCGAGGCCACCAGGGCCATCATCGAAATGAACAGCAAATACGGGAACGTGATCCGCAACATGTCGGTGATGAGCTGCAGCTTGGCCGGCTCGTCGATGGCGCCGGGTGCGAAGGCCGCGGCGATCCACGGCGCGGCCAGCATGCCCAGCCCGGAGACCAGGAACACCACCGAGAACAGCGCCCCGGCCATGCGGTCGACGAATTCCTTCAGCTCGGCCGGCGTGCCGCGCTCGCGCAGTTCGTTGAGCACCGGCACGAAGGCCATCTGCATCGAACCTTCGGCGAAGATCCGGCGCAGGTAATTCGGAATGCGGTAGGCGATGACGAACGCATCCATCGCCGCCGAACTGCCGAACAGACGCGACTGCAACGCGTCGCGGGCGAACCCGGCGATGCGCGAGAGCAAGGTCATCGCGCTGAAGATCGAGGTGGAGCGCAGCAGGCCCGACTTGCGGGCGGGCTTGGGCGGCGGCGCGAGCGGCTGTCCGGTCGCGCCATCGGCTGGCGCATCGGGGGTAGCGGCGCCAGAAGACGCCCCCGACGACGCAGTGGGTTCGGCGCGATCGCCGGCGGCCGGCGCGGGCTCGGCGCCCGGCTCGGTCGGGATATTCGGCCCCGAAGTCGTCATCGACGCCCTCCGCTGCATTTCCGGTGCTGTCCCGGGTTGACGCAAACCGCTGAATCGCCCATACTTTTCGGTCTCACTGCCTGCATAGCGGCGGTCTGTCCTTCACCTTTTCACCACCCAACGGAATTCGCACGCGTTCGCAGGCTTCGGCCTTGATCGACCGGCGGTCGAATTCACCGCAACCCAGGATTCCATCGTGGCCAACATCAAGTCCGCCAAGAAGCGCGCCAAGCAAACTGTCGTGCGCAACGCCCGCAACACCGCTCAGCGTTCCATGCTTCGCACCTCGGTCAAGAAAGTGCTCAAAGCGCTCGAGTCCAACGATGTCGCCGGCGCCGAAGCCGCGTTCGCCGTCGCCCAGCCGATCCTCGACCGTTTCAGCGCCCGCGGCCTGATCCACAAGAACAAGGCCGCGCGTCACAAGAGCCGCCTGACCGCGCGCATCAAGGCGCTCAAAGCCGGCTGATCCCGGTCGCGGCGTCTCGCAGAAAAACCCGGCTTCGGCCGGGTTTTTCGTTGTTTCGC
>JADZBF010000022.1 GCA_020852215.1 Lysobacter sp.
CCGTGGCCTGAAAAACCCTGCGCGAAATACACGTTCGGATCGAGGCGGCCCCAATGCGGCGCGCGGTTGAGACTGATGTCGATCACGCCGCCCCACAAATACTCGAAATCGGTATCGCCCAACGCCGGAAACACCTTGCGCATGCGATGGCGCATGATGCCGCGCAGATTCGGCGGCGTGAGATTGGAATAGCTGGCGCGCCCGCCGAACAGCAACCGCCCATCCGCGCTGAGGCGGAAATAATCCAACGCCCAGTTGGTGTCCGCTACCGCCATGCCGTTGCGAATCAGCGATTGGGCGAGGGTCGGCGGCAATGGCGCGGTCGCGCCGATGTAAGTGCCGACCGGCATGATTTTGCGGTCGAGTTCCGGCGCGACGCCGTGCACCAGCGCATTGCCGGCCAGAATCACGGTCTTGCAGCGCACGCGGCCGTTCGCGGTGTGCAAAACCGGCGCATCGCCGCGCGTCATGCGCAGGACGCGGCTGCGTTCGTGAATGCGCACGCCGGCATTCAGCGCCGCGCGCGCCAGCCCCAACGCGTATTTCAAGGGATGCAGATGGCCCGAACGCGCGTCGTACAGGCCGCCGAGATAACGCGGCGAGTCCAACTGCGCACGCAGGGTGTCGCGATCCCACCACTCGAGCGGGTAATCGTATTTCGCACCGAGTTCATCGCGCCACGAGCTCAATTCGTCGATATGGCGCGGTTTGATCGCGACGGTGCAATGCCCGTCGCGCCAATCGCAGTCGATGCCGTAGCGTTTGCGGCGTTCGCGGATCAGATCGACCCCTTCGCAGGACCAATCGAACAACTTGCGTGCGTCGTCGCGGCCGAGCAGGTTTTCGATTTTCGATTCGCCGCAGCCGTAACCGAACAGAATTTGCCCGCCGTTGCGGCCGGAAGCGCCCCAGCCGACGCGTTCGGCTTCCAGCACGACGACGCGATAACCGGCTTCGGCCAATTCCAACGCGGCCGATAGACCGGTGTAGCCCGCGCCGAGAATACAGATATCGGTATGCGTCTCGCCTTCCAGCGCTGGTTGCAGTGGCAGGGGCTCGACGCTGGAGGCGTACCAACTGGGCGGGTAGGCCACGGCTGCTGCGGTGCGTGCCGTCATTCGGCATCTCGTTGCGTCGACAGCGCATGGGCGTACGCGCGGGCGATCCATGCCTCGATACCTTCGATCGAGCCGGATTCGCCGAACAGCGAGAACAGCCACCAATCGCCGCCGATCGGCGATGCTTTCGCGCCTACGGCGGCCGCCGCGTGCGTCGCGTCCGATGGAATCCGCAGGGTCAGGCCGTGCATGCCTTCGGCGAAGGCGAAGATGCGGTCGCCGACATACGCGACGACATAGGCGTACCGCGAATAATCCGGGCTGTAGCAGTCGGCGCCCGGGAGACCGCGAACGGTCTTGAACAACGGTTCCACGATGTCCGAATGCGCGGACAATCCCCGCAAATGACGCAGCGCATCCGCATTTTCGGGTTCGAGCGAGAGCGATGTCGGTACGGGTGCGGTCATCGGCGCAGGCGAATTTCGATCGTTGCGATGCGCTCAGACCGACCGCAGATACCAGTCGTATTCGAGCGTGGTCACTTCGCGATAGAAACTGTTCAGTTCCTTGAGCTTTTGCTGCCCGTAGACATGCCGGAAGGTCTCGCTGAACTGCGCGGCTATGAAGTCGCTGGCCATGAAATCCTGGATCGCGTCGCGCCAATACGGCGTTTTGATCGTGGTTTGTTCGTAGGCATTGCCGACGATCGGCGCGCCGGGGTCGTAACCGTGTTCGATGCCGTCGAGCATGCCCGCCAGCACCGCGGCGGTGGCGAGATAGACGTTGGCGTCGGCGCCGGCGATGCGGTGTTCGATGCGCGTGTTCTTTTCGTCGCTGTGCGGGATGCGCATGGCGACGGTACGGTTATTGAAACCCCACACTTCGTTCAAGGGCACGAAGGCGTTGAGTACGAAGCGGCGATAGCTGTTGGCGTTCGGCGCGAACAGCAGCAAACAATCCTTCGCGCTGCGCTGCAATCCGCCGATGGCATGGCGCAGCGGATCGGTCGGCGCATCCGGCGGGCCGGCGAAGACGTTGCGGCCGTCGCGATCGAGCACGCTGACGTGCACATGCAAACCGCTGCCGGCCTGATCGACCAAGGGCTTGGCCATGAAGCTGGCCTGCAGGCCTTGCTGCTGCGCCACGGCCTTGATGGCGCGCTTGAGGTAAATCGCGTCGTCGCAGGCGAGCAGGGCGTCGTCGCGATGCTTGAGGTTGATTTCGAATTGCCCGGGCGCGTATTCGGCGACTGCGGTGTCGGCCGGGATGCCTTGCGCGCTGCAGGCGTTGGCGACGCCGTCGATGAAGCCGCGGAAATCGTTGAGATCTTCGAGGTAATAGACCTGAGTGCTGGTGTTGCGCGCGCCGGTATGGGCGTTGACTGGCGGTTGCGGCCGGCCGTGCGCATCGGGCAGCGGGTCGAACAGATAGAACTCCAGTTCCACCGCGACCACCGGCTTGAGTCCGCGTTCGGCGTAGCGCGCGAGCACGCGTTTGAGCACTTCGCGGGGATTGGCGGCGAACATCCCGCCTTCCGCGTCTTCCATGGTCAGCAGACATTGCGCCATCGGCCGCGGCGCCCACGGCACCGGCCGCAATGTGCCCGGCACCGGGCGGCAAATGCGATCCTCGTCGCCGATGTCGTAGCCCAGGCCGGTTTCTTCCACCGTATTGCCGGTGATGTCGGTGGCGATCAGCGACATCGGCAGGCACACGCCGTCTTCGTAGACCTTTTCCAGCGCGCTGCGGGCGATGCGTTTGCCGCGCAACAGGCCGTTCATATCGGGCAGGATCAGGTCCACCGACTGGCAGTCGGGGAAGTCCTGCAGGGTGCGCGCATCTTCGGGCGACAGGCTGGACGGCATCGTGAGATTGCGGGTCATGAAGGGCTCGTCAGTGTGACAGTTGCGCGGCCGGACATGAACTGCGGCCGCCGATCGTCAAATATGTTCAACGCCATCATGCCCGGTTTTGCGCGGTTTTGCGCGCGATTTCCATCGTGCAGCGCGTCATTTACATGGCGTCGATCTCCAGAACGGCGTCGTGTGTTGCAGAAATCGAACATGCCGGGTAACGTGACCCGAACGCGCTTGCGCCTTCGTCCGACCGTGTTGCCATGACCGGATTGCCCCGGGTCGGCTTGCCCACCGACCGCAAACTGATCGGCCCGCACCCGTTTTTGGCGGTGGGCGAGAAGTACCTGCGGGCGGTGGTCGAAGGCGCCGAATGCCTGCCGCTGCTGATCCCCGGCCTGCAACCGCCGCTGCCGCTGGCCGATGTGCTGGATAGTGTGGACGGCCTGCTGCTCACCGGCGCTTACAGCAATATCGAACCGCATCATTACACCGACGAGCCCAGCTACCCGGGGAATCTGCACGACCCGGCGCGCGACGCGACCACGTTGGGTTTGATCCCATTGGCGATCGAACGCGATCTGCCGATCCTGGCGATCTGCCGCGGGTTTCAGGAAGTGAACGTCGCGCTCGGCGGCACCTTGCATCAGAAGGTCCACGAAGTCGGCGAGTACGACGACCATCGCGAAAATCCCGACGACGATCTCGACCTCCAGTACGCCCCGAGCCACGCCATCGATCTGCACCCGGGCGGCCTGCTCGCGGAGATCGCCGGCGGCGCGCGGGCGGAGGTCAATTCGCTGCACGGGCAGGGCATCGCTCGGCTCGGCGAAGGCTTGGCGATCGAAGCCACCGCGCCGGACGGGTTGATCGAAGCCTATCGACGCCCCGACAGCGATTTTCTGCTTGCGGTGCAATGGCACCCGGAATGGCGGGTGCGCGAGAATCGCTTTTATCTCGGTATTTTTCGCGCGTTCGGCGATGCCTGCCGACGTCGCGCCCAGCGGAGGCTGCGATGATCGGCGCAACGCGACGCGACGAAGCGACGAACGACAGCGCGAACGACAGTGCGAACGACAGCGCGAAAGAAAGCGCCAGGATGATCGTATGAGCCCACGCAATCACGAAGGCAAGCACCGCGACAAGCGGCGCGACAAAGAGCCCACTCAGGCAAGCCCCAAGCGCGGCAAAAAAGTCGCTTCGAAGCAAGATGCGGCGCACGGGCACGCCGATCGCGACACCCAGCCGGGCGAACACGCTTTGTTGCGTTGGCTGAAAGAACGTCACATCACCGAAGTGGAATGCCTGGTGCCCGACATCACCGGCAACGCTCGCGGCAAGATCATTCCCGCCGACAAGTTTTCGCACGATTACGGTACGCGACTGCCCGAGGGCATCTTCGCCACCACCGTCACCGGCGAATACCCCGACGATTACTACGATCTGACCACGCCGTCCGATGCCGACATGCTGCTGCGGCCCGACCCGGACACCGTGCGTTTGGTGCCGTGGGCGACCGACCCCACGGCGCAGATCATCCACGACTGCTACACCAAGACCGGCGAACGTCACGAATTGGCGCCGCGCAACGTGCTCAAGCGCGTGCTCGACGCTTACGAGGCCGAAGGTCTGCGCCCGGTGGTGGCGCCGGAGGTGGAATTCTTCCTGGTGCAGAAGAACACCGACCCGGATTTCCCGCTGCAACCGCCGGCGGGACGTTCGGGCCGGCCGGAAACCGCGCGCCAGTCGTATTCGATCGATGCGGTGAACGAGTTCGACCCGATCCTCGACTTGATGTACGACTACAGCGATGCGATGGAACTGGACGTGGAAACGCTGATCCACGAATCCGGCGCGGCGCAGTTGGAAGTCAATTTCACCCACGCCGACGCGATGTCGCGCGCCGATCAGGTGTTCCTGTTCAAGCGCACCATGCGCGAAGCCGCGCTGCGCCACGGCGTGTACGCCACCTTTCTCGCCAAACCGATGGAGAACGAGCCCGGCAGCGCGCTGCATATCCATCAGAGTCTGGTGGACGCGAAAGGGCGGAATGTATTCGCCGGAAAATCCGCCGGCCGCCACAGCAAATTGTTCGAGCATTATCTCGGCGGCCTGCAGAAGTACGTGCCGATGTCGATGGCGTTCTTCGCGCCGAACGTCAATTCCTATCGCCGGTTGGCGCTCGGGCAAGTCGCGCCGATCAACGTGCAGTGGGGCTACGACAACCGCACCTGCGGTCTGCGCGTGCCGATGGACACGCCGGAGAACACGCGCGTCGAGAGCCGCTTCGCCGGGTCGGACGCCAACCCGTATCTGGCGATGGCCGCGACCCTGGCCTGCGGCTTGTTCGGCATTCGCGAAAAACTCGACCCGACCTCGCCGCTTTCGACCAGCGCGCAGGATGTCGGTTTCGAATTGCCGCGCTCGCTCGGCCAAGCGCTCGACGCGCTGGAAACCTGCACGCCGCTGCACGATCTGTTGGGTTCGCGCTTCGTGCGCGCCTACATTTCGGTCAAGCGCAAAGAGTACGAAACGTTTTTCCGCGTCATCAGTTCGTGGGAGCGCGAATTCCTGCTGCTGAACGTCTGACCATCCGTTTTCGCAGGAGCGGCTTCAGCCGCGACCGACCGCTTTCTCGAATTCGCGGCTGAAGCCGCTCCTACACATCCATCCGGAGCCTTCATGGATCAACACGACATCGCCGATATCCGCCAGTTGCAAGCGCTCGACGCCGCGCATCATCTGCATCCGTTCAACGACAACGCCGCGTTGGCGAAGAAAGGCACGCGCATCCTGGTGAAAGGCGAGGGCGCCTACGTCTGGGACGCGCACGGCAACCAGTTGCTCGACGCCTTCGCCGGTCTGTGGTGCGTCAACGTCGGCTACGGTCGCAAAGAACTGGGCGAAGCCGCGTCGAAACAGATGACGCAGTTGGCGTACTACAACAGTTTTTTCCAATGCACGGTCGAACCGACGATCCAACTCGCCGCGAAGCTCGCGGAATTGACGCCGGCCGATTTGAACCATGCCTTCTTCACCAATTCCGGCTCCGAGGCCAACGACACCATCCTTCGCCTCGTCCGCCATTTCTGGGCGGTGCAGGACAAGCCGCAGAAGAACATCTTCATCGGCCGTCGCAACGGCTATCACGGCACGACGATGGCCGGCGCCAGCCTGGGCGGCATGGCCGGGATGCACAAGCAGGGCGGCCTGCCGATCCCCGACATCCACCATATCGAGCCGCCGTTCTGGTTCGCCGACGGCGGCGATCTCTCGCCCGACGACTACGGTCTGCTCGCCGCGCGGCGGTTGGAGGAGAAGATTCTCGAACTCGGGCCGGACCGCGTCGCCGCATTCATCGGCGAGCCGATCATGGGCGCGATCGGCGTCTACATCCCGCCGATGACCTATTGGCCGGAAATCGAGCGCATTTGCAGAAAATACGACGTGCTGCTGGTGGCCGACGAGGTGATTTGCGGCTTCGGCCGCACCGGCGAATGGTTCGGCGCGCAGTATTTCGGTTTCACTCCCGACGTGATGACGCTGGCCAAGGGCATCACCTCCGGCTATATCCCGCTCGGCGCGGCGATGTTCAACGACCGCATCGCCAAGGTGCTGAAAGAGCAGGGCGGCGAACTCGCGCACGGCTGCACCTACTCCGGCCATCCGGTCTGCACGGCGGTGGCGCTGGAGAACATCCGCATTCTGGAAGAGGAGCGGATCGTCGAGCGCGCCCGCAACGACATCGCCCCGTATCTCGCCCAGCGCTGGGCCGAGCTGGGCGAGCACCCCTTGGTCGGCGAGGCCCGGATCGCGGGCATGGTCGGTGCGCTGGAACTGGTGCCGCGCAAAGGCGAACGCGCCTTCTTCGAGGAGCGCGGCAACGTCGGCGTGCTCTGCCGCGACAACGCCCTCAAGAACGGCCTCATTCTGCGGGCGACTTATGATTCAATGCTGCTGTCGCCGCCGCTGATCCTCAGTCAGGATCAGGTCGACGAACTGTTCGAGAAGGCATGGAAGTCGCTCAACGAGACGGCCGCCGCGCTGTGATGCGCAACCCGGCCGTGGACGTTAATCTGTCCAGGACGCCACCCACTACTGACGCCCCGAGGGGCAAAGGGACATCACGATGAAACTGCGAGTGTTGGGACTTTCCATCGCCGTCTGTCTGCTTGCGGCCTGCGGCGGCAAATCCGATCCGGCCCCGGCCAGCGGCGACGCCAAAGCGACCGGCGATGCGGCGGGCGGCGAGGCCAAGAGCGGCGGCGAATTGAACGTCTATAACTGGTCCGACTACATCGCCGAAAACACGGTGCCCGATTTCGAGAAAAAATCCGGGGTCAAAGTCACCTACGACGTATTCGACAGCAACGAGATGGTCGAATCCAAGCTGCTGGCCGGCGCCAGCGGTTACGACATCGTGGTGCCGACGCTGAACTTCCTTGGCCGGCAGATTCAGGCCGGCGTGTTCCAGCCGCTCGACAAGACCAAGATTCCGAACCTCGCCAATCTCGATCCCGAGATGATGAAGCGCATCGCGCTGCAGGACCCGGAGAACAAATACGCCGTGCCGTATCACTGGGGCACCACCGGTATCGGCTACAACGTCGATAAGATCACGGCCGCGTTCGGCAGTACCGACGTGACCACCAGTTGGGACCTCGTGTTCAAACCCGAGAATCTGTCGAAACTGAAAGAATGCGGCGTCACCTTCCTGGACACGCCGTCCGAACTGATTCCGATCGCGCTGAATTACCTCGGAGAAGACCCGAACAGCCAAGATCCGGCGGTGATCGACAAGGGCGCCGCGCTGCTGAAGACGATCCGCCCCTACCTCACGCAGGTCCATTCCTCGCAATACATCGATTCGATGGCGAAGGGCAGCACCTGCCTCGTCGTCGGTTGGTCGGGCGACATCGTTCAAGCCCGCGATCGCGCCGAAGAAGCGAAGAACGGCGTGAAGTTCGGCTATTCGATCACGAAGGAAGGCGCGCCGCTGTGGTTCGACATGCTGGCGATCCCGAAAGACGCCAAGAACGTCGATAACGCCTATCGGTTCATCAACTATCTGCTGGAACCGCAGGTCGCCGCGGACAACACCAATTTCGTCAGCTACCCCAACGCCAATCTCAAGGCGACCGAGTTGGTCGACAAGAATATCTCCGGCGACCCGACCATCTACCCATCGGCCGAAGTGCGCGCGAAGCTCTTCACGTTCGCGATCATCCCGCCGGACGTGGACCGTCAGTACACGCGGACCTGGACCCAGCTCAAGACCGGTCGCTGATCGATCCTCCCGGGGCCGGCAGCGATGCCTGCCCCGTCGCCTTCCGAGGGAACCCCATGGCCGCAGCCGCACACGAAAAACCGCAGAACGCCGCCTCAGGCGCCGCCAAGACCACGGTCGAGGATTACCTACGGATCGTCGATGTCCGCAAGGAATTCGAGGGCTTCGTCGCCGTCGACGACACCAACCTGAATATCCGGAAAGGCGAGATCTTCGCGCTGCTCGGCGGGTCCGGTTGCGGCAAATCCACGTTGCTGCGGTGTTTGGGCGGCTTCGAGCGGCCGACCTCGGGCAAGATTTATCTCGACGGCCAAGTGATGAACGATCTGCCGCCGTACGAGCGGCCGATCAATATGATGTTCCAGTCCTACGCGCTGTTTCCGCATATGACCGTTGAGCAGAACATCGCCTTCGGTTTGAAACAGGACGGGCTGAGCAAAGACACGATCAAAAAGCGCGTGGACGAGATGTTGGCGCTGGTGCAATTGGGCAAGTTGGCCAAGCGCAAGCCGCATCAACTCTCCGGCGGCCAGCAGCAGCGCGTCGCCTTGGCGCGCTCGCTGGCGAAAGGCCCGAAATTGCTCTTGCTCGACGAACCGATGGGCGCGCTGGACAAGAAACTGCGCTCGAAGATGCAGCTCGAACTGGTCGATATCATCGAAAAATCGGGCGTGACCTGCGTGATGGTCACGCACGATCAAGAAGAGGCCATGACCATGGCCACGCGCATCGCGTTGATGGATGCGGGCCGCATCCGTCAAGTCGGCACGCCGGACGAAATCTACGAATCGCCGACCAGCCGCTTCGCCGCCGAGTTCATTGGGTCGATCAATATGTTCGACGGCCGCATCGACGAGGACGAGGCCGACTACATCACCATTCTGTCGCCGTCGCTGGCCGCGCCGATCTACGTCGGCCACGGCGTCTCCGGCTACGAAGGTCAGGAAGTCGGCTACGGCGTGCGCCCCGAGAAAATCGCCATCAGCAAGGACGAGCCCGAGCAGCCGCATAACAAAGCGCAGGGCAAGATCGAGGACATCGCGTACTTCGGCAGCCACTCGGTGTTCCATGTGCGCCTGCCCAGCGGCTACAAGATGATGGCGAACTTCGCCAACCAACAGCGCTGGGCCAGTGAGGGCATGACCTGGGGCGACGAAGTGTGGGTGTCGTGGGGCGAGAACGAAGGCGTGGTGCTGACCTCATGAACATGCGCGCGCTGAAGCGGTTTCTCCCGGGCCCGCGCTGGGGCGTGATCGGCGTGCCTTATATCTGGTTGCTGCTGTTCTTCGCGATCCCGTTCCTGATCGTCATGAAGATTTCGTTCGCCAAGCTGGCGATCGCGCAGCCGCCGTACACCCCGATCCTGGAATTCGTCCAGGACGAGGTGTTGCTTAAACTGAATCTGACCAATTACAAGATTCTCTTCTCCGATCCGCAGTATCTGCTGGCCTACGCCAGCTCGCTGAAGATCGCGGCGATCTCGACCTTCATGACGCTGTTGATCGGCTACCCGATGTCATACGTGATCTAGCGGCTGACGCCCTCTGCGCGGAATATCGCGATGATGCTGGTGATATTGCCATCGTGGACCTCGTTCCTGATCCGCGTCTACGCCTGGATCGGTATTCTCGACAGCAACGGCTTGCTCAATAATCTGCTGATCAAGATCGGGTTGATCGACCAGCCGCTGCATATCCTCAACACGCCGATCGCGGCCTACATCGGCATCGTGTACTGCTATTTGCCGTTCATGGTGCTGCCGCTGTATTCGAACTTGATCAAGTTCGATCATCGCTTGTTGGAAGCCGCCTACGACCTGGGTGCGCGGCCTTGGAAAGCCTTCCTCAAGGTCACGTTGCCGATGTCGCGCAGCGGCATCATCGCCGGCTGCATGCTGGTGATGATTCCGGCGGTGGGCGAGTTCGTGATTCCGGAAATGCTGGGCGGCCCGGATACGCTGATGATCGGCCGCGTGATGTGGAACGAATTCTTCAATAACCGCGATTGGCCGGTGGCCTCGTCGGTGGCGATCGTGATGCTGCTGATGCTGCTGATCCCGATCCTGATCTTCAATCGCGTCCAGCAGAAAGAGCTGGAAGGGCGGCTCGCATGAGCGGCACCGTGATGCAAGGCAATCGCGCGATCCGCTGGTCGGTGCTGGGCCTGGGCTTCGCCTTCCTGTACCTGCCGATCCTGATTCTGATCGTCTACTCCTTCAACGAGTCGCGATTGGCGTCGGTGTGGTCCGGGTTCTCGTTCAAGTGGTACGGCGAATTGTTGCGCGACCGTTCGATGCTCGATGCCGCGTGGCTCAGCCTGAAACTGGCCTTCTGGACCGCCAGCGCCGCGGTGGTGCTGGGCACGATGGCGGCCCTGGCGATGACGCGGATGCGGCATTTCCCCAGCAAAACACTGTTCGGCGCGATGATCACCGCGCCGTTGGTGATGCCCGAGGTGATCACGGGTCTGTCGTTGCTGCTGATGTTCGTGTCGGTGGCCGGCATGGTCGGCATCACCCCGAAAGGCGTGGTCGCGATTTGGATCGCGCATGTCACTTTCACGCTGGCCTTCGTGACCGTCGTCGTGTCGTCGCGCCTCGCCGAACTGGATAAGTCGCTGGAAGAAGCGGCGATGGATCTCGGCGCCAATCGCATCAAGGTGTTTTTCCTGATCACCTTGCCGATCATCGCGCCGGCGCTGATCTCCGGTTGGCTGCTGGCGTTCACGCTGTCGCTCGACGACGTGGTGATCGCGAGCTTCGTCGCCGGCCCCAGTTCGACCACACTGCCGATGAAAGTGTTCTCCTCGGTGCGCCTCGGCCTCAGCCCGAAGATCAATGCGCTGGCGACGCTGATGGTGCTGGCGGTCTCGCTGGCGGCGTTGATCGGCTGGTGGTTCATGTATCGCGAGGAGAAGCGCAGACAGCGCGATATCCAACTCGCGGCGCAAACAGCGAACGAGCAAGACAACGTCTGAGCGATTGGGTTGATCTGGCGGTTTGCCTGATCGCCCGATATTCCCTCCCTTTCGCGAAGCGAAGGGGAGGGCCAGGGAGGGGTTGGAAGCATTGGCCTACCAACAGGCTCCCGATTTCCCCCGCGCGGCGCGCAAGGGCGATACGCGCGACCGATTTCGAACAGGCGATAACGCCGCAGATGCGACAGGTGAAGCGATGACGGTGC
>JADZBF010000023.1 GCA_020852215.1 Lysobacter sp.
CCGCGCATCGGCGCGCTGCTGCCCGAAACGATGCCCTGCAAAGAGAATGCGGCGACGATCGTGGCGGCGTGTCTGCAAACGGGCGCCGTTGGCGAAGACGCGCTGGATCGCCACGTGAAGACCGCGACCGACGTGCTTCGCGTCGCGGTGGCGCTGAACGATGGCGATATTTCGCTCGCATTGGCATCGAAATTCGGCAAGCTGTCGCGGCCGATGCGCGCGCGGATGCTGGCTTGGCTCGACCGCGCGCCGAATCGCCTGGAGGACATGCAGCGTTGGAGCGGACGTTGGCTGCGATTGGGCGAACGCTTGCATCCGGGCGATTACGGCGTGCGGTTTCCGAACGTGTGGCGCGATTTCGAGGCGCTCCGGAATGGGTTCCGCGCGCGCGGATTCGCCAGCCAGGTCGAAGCCGCGCTCGAACGCGACGATGCCGATGGTGCGGTGTCGCTGCTGCGTCAGCGCCCCGGGGAGTTGGCGCGCAGGCTCGATGTGTTGGCGCGACGCGGCCATGGCGCGATGGCCGCGCAAGCATTCGCGGAACACGCCGATCGCGTCTCCACGCCGGTGCTGTTGCAGGTGTTGACGCACGTGCGGGATCGCGGCGCGCCGCGCGAGCTCAGGACGTTCTTCCCGAAAGGGCAGGTCGCGAAGCTGTTCGCGATCGCCGACATCGTCCCGCCGATCGACGAGGCGACGTTGCAGGCGATCGCGGACATCTGCGAACGGGCGTTATTGCGCCGTTTCGCGACGCTGCCGCCGCTCGGCGCCTGTTATCTCGACCCGCGTCTGCGTCGATATCGCGTACCGTTTTCGCAGCGCTCGGCGTCCAAGGCGCTGCGCACCATCGTGCGCGGCAGCCGTCTGCCCTTGCCCGAGTGCTCGACGCTGCGGTTTTTCGTGTGGTGGAAGAACGGGCGCGATCGGGTCGATATCGATCTCTCCGCGGCGATGTACGGCAAGCATTATCGTTACGTCGACACGTTGGCGTATTACAACCTCAAGAATTTCGGCGCGCATCACAGCGGCGACATCGTCGACGCGCCGAAGGGCGCCAGCGAATTCATCGACGTCGACCTCGAACGCTGCCGCCGCGCGGGCGTGCGCTACATCGTGATGAGCCTCAGCAGCTTCACCTCGCAGCCGTATTGCGATTTGCCCGAATGTTTCGCCGGTTGGATGGCGCGCCGCGAGCCCGCTTCCGGGGAGATCTACGAACCGACGACTGTGGTCGATCGTTTCGATCTGGCCTCCGATGCGACGTTCTGTCTGCCGGTGATGTTCGATATCGTCGCGAACGAGGCGCTCGGGACCGACATCGCGCTGAAACAACATCCGCGCTACGTCAATAATGTCGAGAACAATCTCGCCGGCGTCTCGCTGATGCTGCGCGCGATGGATACGTTGGCGAAGACCGATCTGTACACCCTGTTCGAACTGCATGTTCGCGCGCGCGGCACGCCGACGACGGACGCGACGCGCGCCGACACGGTGTTTTCGGTCGAGTCGGGCATCACCCCGTTCGATCTGAGCAAAATCGCCGCCGAATTCATGTAAGCGACCTTGCGGTCGCAACCGCACGCACGCAACGAGAGCCGCGGCGTCGATGCGCGTCCGAGAGGTTCAGCGATGCGGATCGTCCTTGCCGGATTTCCCGCTCAAATCCAGCGGCGGTTCTTTGCGTTCGGTCGAGAACACGGTTTCGGTCTTGCGTTCGCAGGCGAGCGCGACCGGCTCGCCGGGGCGGTCCGGGTCGCTGGTGCACATCGGGTTCGCGTTGACGCTGTTGTTGGTGTCGCGATATTCGACCGAGCCGCAGCCGGCGGTCGCGGCCGCGATCAGAGCGAGGAACAGAAGCGAGCGCATAAGAGACTCCAAGTCGACAAAGAGTGCCAGGAAGGCATGCGTCGATCAGACCACAGACGATGCCGCAAAGAGCGGCCGGAAAGTCACGCCGCGCGCGTTGTTCAGCTTCCGGCGCATGCGTCGCATCCCTCGCGGCCACGTATCCTGCGGCAGCGCTCAGTCCTCCACGTCCTGCAGCGATTGTTCGGCGAGCGTCCACACACCGCTCGCGCGCCGCATCCGCACGCGCCCCTCGCGCGCGATGTCGTCGCGGTCCGTGCCGCGCACCCACAGCACCGCTTCGTCGCCGTCGATGCGGCCGCGCAGGATTTCGGGCTTGAGCGGTTGCTCGTCGCGCAGCGATTTGAGCGTCTCCTTCGCGCGATCGGCGTCGTCCTGCGGCAATCGCCAGTCGGCGTTTTCGCCGAGAAACCGCCGCAATGCGGGCAGATCGCCCGTCGCGACCGCCGCGGCGTAAGCGCGATACGCGGCGCCGGCCTCGCCGCCGTCCGTGGGCAGCGCGCGTCCGGGCGCGGCGCGGATCGCGACATCGAAGTCCAGATCGAATTCGTAGGTTTCGCCGAAGAATTCTTCCGGTTCGCTCAACGTCCAGCGTCCGGCGATGCGCTGAGCGGTGCGCGCGTTCAGCGTCAGCGTGCCGTAGCCGGAGGAGTTGAGCGAATCGCTGGGCGCATCGCGATCGTAGTACAGGCCGCATTCCTGCCCGTCCGCCGCGACGCAGACGCGCACATAACCGCCGCTGCGTTCGGAGTCGCGATCGCGCAGCACGATCTCCTGCGGGTCGAAAGCCGCGGCCATGGCGTCCGCATCCAGCGGCCGATCGCTCAGGAAAATCAGAATCCGATCGTCGTCGGCGTTCGCCGTCGGTTCTTCGCGCACGGCCACCGCATAACGCAGATCCAGCCGTTGCGCGCCCTTGCGGAAATATCCGCCGCCGCGATCCTCGGCCGAGACCTGCGCGGCGGCGAACAGCGCGCACAGCGTGAACGCTTGCGCGAAACGTAAGGCGGTCATCGCAGATCCCCTTCGAAGCCGGAAGTTACGAAGAGCATAACGGGCTCGGCGCGCGAAACGGGCCGTGGGGCGATGATGACGATTGCGCGCACGCGGCGACCGCAGTGTTTCGTCTCTCCCGACACGAACGCGCCCGGGGTCGGGGTACAGTGTCGCCAGGAGGGGCGCATGCACGGCGAAGGTCTACAACTCGGTTTGGTGTTTCTGCTCGCGGCGGTGATCGCGGTGCCGCTGTTCAAGCGCTTCGGCTTGGGCGCGGTGCTGGGGTATCTGGCGGCGGGCGTGGCGCTGGGGCCGTTCGGGCTGAAGGTGATCGAGAACGCCGCGCCGGTGTTGACCGCCAGCGAAATAGGCGTGGTGATGATGTTGTTCGTCATCGGCCTGGAACTGTCGCCGTCGCGGTTGTGGGTGATGCGCAAGCCGGTGTTCGGGTTGGGTGGTCTGCAGGTCGCGCTGTCGGGCTTGGCGCTCGGCGCGATCGGTTTGGCCTGGGGGCAGAATTGGAAAGCGGCGCTGGTGGTCGGACTGGCGTTGGCGCTGTCGTCCACCGCGGTCAGTTTGCAACTGCTGTCCGAACGCAAAACCTTGAACACACCGCACGGGCGCAATGCGTTCGCGATTCTGCTGTTCCAGGACGTGGCGGCGATTCCGTTGATCGCGGTGATTCCGCTGCTCGGCGTGGCCGCGGATCACGGCCGCGCCGGGACGGGCGGCATTCTCAAGGCCGTAGCCGCGATCGTTGTCGTGGTGATTGGCGGTCGCTATCTGTTGCGGCAATTGTTCCGCATCGCGGCGCGCATCGGCGTACCGGAAATGCTCACCGCCAGCGCCTTGTTCGCGGTGCTCGGCGCCGCGTGGGTGATGTCGCTGGCCGGCTTGAGCATGGGCTTGGGCGCGTTCCTGGCCGGCGTGCTGTTGGCGGATTCGGAATTCCGCCACGAGATCGAATCGCAGATCGAACCGTTCAAAGGCTTGTTGCTCGGTCTGTTCTTCATGGCCGTGGGCATGAGCATCGATTTGCCGTTGATCGTCGCCGAGCCGCTGCCGATCGTACTCGGCACGGTCGCGTTGCTCGCGACCAAATCGGTGGTGCTGTTCGCCATCGCCTTGCGTCCGGCGCGGATGAGCTGGCGTGAGGCGCTGCAGTTGGGCGCGGTGCTGGCCTTGGGCGGCGAATTCGCGTTCGTGGTGTTGGCCGAAGCGGTCAAAGCCGGTTTGATAGAGACCGCGCTGCAGAATCGCCTCGTCGCGATCGTCGGCCTGTCGATGGCGTTGACGCCGCTGTCGATGATCGCGATCGCCCGCGTGTTGCGCGCATACCCGGAAAAAACCGCACCGCGCGAATTCGACGCCATTCCCGACCATCAACCGCAAGTCATCCTCGCCGGGTTCGGACGATTCGGACAGATCGTCGCGCGTCTGCTCGTCGCGCAGAAAATCCCGTTCATCGCCTTGGAAACCGACGCGCAGCATCTGGATTTCATGCGCCGCTTCGGCAACAAAGTGTATTTCGGCGACGCTTCGCGCCCGGACCTGCTGCGCGCCGCCGGTGCGGGCAGCGCCAAACTCTTCATCAACGCCATCGACGGCATCGAAGCGAATCTGCGCGTGACCCGCGTGGTGCGACGGATGTATCCGGACCTGCCGGTGTTCGCGCGCGCGCACGATCGCCGACACGCCTGGCAATCGATGGACCTCGGCGCGAAAGTCACGCGCGAAACTTTCGCATCCGGCCTGGAAATGGGCCGCGACGTACTGATCGCCCTGGGTGTTCCGGCCGATACCGCCGCCGAACGCGTGCGCCGGTTCCGCGAGCACGACGAAGAATTGCTGCTGCAACAACACTTGATCTACGACGACGCCGACGCGTTGCTCGCCAGCGCGCGCAAGGCGCGCGGCGAGTTGGAACAGTTGTTCGAGGCGGATGCGGATGCGGGCGCGGAGGAGGCGCCGGAGTCTCGCGAATCGTGATTCGGAATCGCGATTGCGAACAGTGACTCCCAACCGTAACTACGAATCGCGCCGCGATGACGCCCCATTCGAAATCGCGCAGAACGCTCATGGGCCGTCACGCTCCCGGGCGTTACGCGTTACGCGTCCCGATCCCTCAAAAACCGCGCCATCGATAGATCGGTTGGGCGCGGTGCGAATTCCGCGGCGACATCGACGAAGCCGCGCATCACCGCGATTTCGCGCGG
Organism: Lysobacter sp.; assembly: GCA_020852215.1. GTDB lineage: Bacteria > Pseudomonadota > Gammaproteobacteria > Xanthomonadales > Xanthomonadaceae > Lysobacter_I. The sequence goes on from JADZBF010000023.1 coordinate 5,079, forward strand.
GGTGCGGTTGAGATTGTCGCGCGGTTCGGGCGCGGCGCCGCCGCGCAGTAAATCCTTGGCGACGCGCAGCAGTCCGTGCAACGCGGCGAGATGCAGTGGGCCGAAGCCGCGCGGGTCGCGCACCTGCATGTTCGCGCCTTCGTCCAACAAGCGATGCGCACCGGCCAGTACCACGTCTTCGTCGCAGGCGGTGCCGGGTTCGGCGCGCGCGCCCAGCAACAACAGCAGCGGCGTGACGCCGCCCGCGGCGGTGGCGTCGGGATCGGCGCCGGCCAGCA
>JADZBF010000024.1 GCA_020852215.1 Lysobacter sp.
CGCGAGACTTCCACCAGGTTCGCGCTACGCTCCTTGAAGATATCCAGGCCGACGGCGGGTCGTCCGTCGAGACGGCGCCCCATGTCCATCCGCGCCGGCTTCAGGCGCACGTCGGCGACATCGCCTAGGCGCGTCCCCTTGTCGTCGATCACGATATTCCGGTACTGCTGCAGATCGGAGATTTCGCCGACAGGTTGTACTCGCAAACGTTGTCCGCCGTCGTTGATTTGGCCCGCCGACACCGAGAAATTGGCGTCGCGAAGGCGCATGTTCAGATCGTTCAAGCCGACGCCATGGGCGGTCAGGCGGTCCTGCGAAATCGCGATTTCGACTTCGTTGGGCGGTGCACCGAGAATGTCCACGCGCGCCACACCCGGCACGCGCTCGATCCGGCGTTTGAACTCGCGGTCGATCATGTCGTATTCGCGGGTCAAATCGCGACCGCTGGCCAGACGCACTTTCAGGATCGGTTCGTCGGACGTGGAGAATTTCAGCACCAGGTAACGCTGCAGATCGTCCGGCAATTGGTCGCGGATCGCGTCGATGCGCTCGCGCGCTTCGGAGGCGGCGATCGAGGCGTCGCGTTCCCAATCGGTGAATTCGATGAACATCGACGCACCGTCCGCGCGCGCACTGCCGTCCATGCGCTTGATGCCGGCCATCGTCGAAACGGCTTCCTCGACCGGCCGGAGCACGTTGCGCTCGACCTCTTCCGGCGTCGAACCGCTGTAGGGCAACTGCAGGAAAATGCCGGGGAAGGTCAGCGAAGGCAACGCTTCCAGCGGCAAACGCACCGACGCGATCAGGCCGATCACGAACATCGAGACGAAGAACATCACCGTGGTGACGGGGCGCTTGATGCTGAATTCGGCGACACTCATGCTCGCACGCCCTCCACCGCGGAATCGTCGATTCCGGACTCGATCAGTTCGCGCTGGCGCTTGGCGCGGCGCACGTAGTCGTCGTCCGAACGGCGATCGAGCAGATCGTACACCACCGGAATCACGACCAGGGTCAACAGGGTCGAGACGAGCAAGCCGCCGATTACGGTGATCGCCATCGGCGAGCGTACTTCCGCGCCTTCGCCGAACGCGAGCGCCAGCGGCAGGAAGCCGAACAGCGTACACGTCGTGGTCATCACGATCGGGCGCAGCCGCGAGCGCGCGCCTTCGACCAAAGCATCGCGCTTGGCGACGCCGTTTTCGCGCAGTTGGTTCACCTTGTCGATCAGGATGATCGCGTTCTTGGTGACCAAGCCGACCAAGAGAATCAAGCCGATGAACACCACGACGGAAATCGTCGATCCGGTCACGAGCAAGGCCAATACCGCGCCGACCAGCGCCAGCGGGATGGTGAAGAGAATGACGAACGGATGCAGCAGCGATTCGAACTGCGACGCCATCACCAGGTACACCAAAAACACCGCCAGACCGAACGCGAACAGCAGCGAGGTCAAGGACTCGGATAACTCTTCACCCTGCCCGCCGATGTGCATGCCGATGCCGGCACCGAGCCCGCCGTCGCGCGCGGCGCTATCCGCGACCATCTGCTCCACTTCGCGCACTGCGGTGCCGAGATCGATATCGCGCAGATTCGCCGAGACGATCGCGACGCGCACCTGGTCGGCGCGATGGATCTCGCTCGGTCCGGTGGTGGCCACCACCTGCGCGACGGAGTCGAGCGTGATCGGATTGGCGCTGCCCGGGTTGATGATGAGCTTGCGGATGCTATCGACGGACGCTCGGTCGCTCTCCCTCGCGCGCACCAGCACATCGATCTTGCGGCTACGGAAGCTGTAGCGGGTCGCGACATCGCCACGTACTTTCTTCACCACCGAATCGGCGATCTGGCGTGTGGTCAAACCCAAAGCGCCCGCACGCTCCTGATCGAAAAGAATCTGAATTTCCGGGAAGCCTTGCTCGACCGTCGATTTCACGTCGGCGTAGTGTGGATTCTCGCGCAGCATCGCCGCCATTTTTTGGCCGGCGCGCTGGATATCCGCCAAATCCTGGCCGCGCAATTCGATTTCGAGCGGCATCGAGAAGCTGAACAATTCGGGGCGGCTGAAATCGACTTGAGCGCCAGCGTACTTCGACAGCGTGCCGCGCAATTTGTCGCTCAGTTCCGCTTCGAACTCGTCGCTGCCGCCATCGGCCATCGCGATGGTCAGCTTGCCGATGTTCTCGCCGCTCTCGGTCGGGCTCGCGTCCAAGCGCGTGCCGCTGCCGCTCACGCCGTACAACGAGGCGATGCCCGCTTCGCCGCTGTGCGCCGCTTGCACATCGCGCACCACTTGATCGGTATCGCGCAGCGGCGTGCCGGGCGGCAATTTCACGGTCACATCGAAGCGATCCTGCGCCAATTGCGGAATCAAATCGGTACCGAGCAAGGGCACAGCCATCAAGCTGATCGCGAAGACAAGCGCCGCCAAGCCCAGCACCAGCGCCGGGCGCTTCATCGCGCCGGGAAGCGTGCGCAGATACGCCGCTTCGAGGCGATTGTACGGCAGCATCGTCAAATCGCTGAGTTTGCGCATGACCGGCCCGATCGTCATGCTCGCGATGCGCCATATTCGCGACACGAGCCAAACGGTGCCGAGGAACAGGGGGCCGACGCCCATGACGAACAAGAGGAAGAGCACCCAGCCGGGGAAGGCGACGATTCGCAGCGGGAAAAGCAACAAGGACACCAGCACCTGCGCCGCCTTCGGAAGCCCGCTGTTGATCGGCCAGACGAATCCGTAATACATGCGGCGTACGGATAGCGCCGCACCGATCAGGAACGTCGCGGGCGCGAGCAGGATCGTCAATGTCCAACGCAACACGGCGGGCATGCCGGTGCGCAACGGCGCTCGCAGCGCCCAGCGCACATCCGCTTTCGCGAAATCGAGCTCGGTATCGGCGGTATGCGGTGCTTCCTGCGGGAACGCCAACGGCGGCTTGCCCTTCAAACCGCTGAGCATCGGAATCAACGTCATCGACACCATCAGCGAAATGGCGATCGCGGTGGCGACCGTAAGCGCTTGGTCGCGGAACAACTCGCCCGCGATGCCCTCGACGAACACCAGCGGCAAGAACACGGCGATGGTGGTGAGCGTGGACGCGACGACGGCCATGCTGACTTCGCGGGTGCCCTGCACCGCCGCTGCGAAAATGCCGAGCCCGCGCTCTCGGGCTTTGGCGATGCTTTCGAGTACCACGATCGAGTCGTCCACCACCAACCCGGTCGCCAAGGCGAGACCGCCGAGCGACATCACGTTCAAGCTCAGGCCGAATCGGTCCATGAAGAAGAACGTGGCGACGATCGAGACCGGCAGCGACAGCGAAATGACGAACGTGCTCCAGCCGTCGCGCAGGAACAGGAAGATGATGAGGATCGCGAGGAAACCGCCGATCAGCGCGTCTTTCTTGACGTCGCTGATGGCATGGCGGATGAATTGCGATTGATCGTCGATGATCGTCAGCTCGACGCCCTGCGGCATCTGCTCGCGAATCTCTTTGAGTTTCTTGGCCAGCGCATCGGCGGTAGCGACGGTGTTGGCGTCGCCTTCTTTGTAGATCGCCAATTCCACCGCTTCTTTGCCGCCGAGGCGAATGATGGCTTCGCGTTCTTTATGGCCTTGTCGCACCTCGGCCACGTCCTTCAGGCGCACCGGCATCCCGCCCGCAGGCGATGCGTTACCGCCGGAGGATGCGCTTTGGACCGAACTGGCGGCGGCCATGGCGGCCGCAGATCCGGTCGACGCGGCGATCGCGGCCATCTGCTGCGCGGCCGAGGCCGCCGCATTGTTGCCGGCGCTGCGCGTGGTCACCAGCATTTCGCGGATTTCGTCGATGTTCGCGAACTGATTGACGGTGCGCACCAAGTAACGCTGGCTGCCCTCTTCCACGCGGCCGCCGGAGATATTGATGTTCTCCTGCTGCAACCGTTGGATCACGGTATCGATCGACAGATTGAGCTGAGCGAGCTTCTGCTGGTCGATCTCGACCTGCACTTCGTCTTCCAGGCCGCCGCCGACTTTCACCGCGGCGACGCCGTCGACCGGCTCCAGCTTCTTCTTCAAATCGTCGTCGGCGTAGCGACGCAGTTCGGTCAACTCGCGCAGCGCGCGCTCTTCGCCGACCGTCGTCTGATCGTCGCTTTTGCTCGACAGCGCCAAGCGAACGATCGGCTCGGTCGAAGGATTGAAGCGCAACAGCACCGGCGGCTTTGCTTCCAGCGGCAATTGCAGCACTTCCATCTTGTCGCGCACGTCCAGGCTGGCCTGGTCCATGTCGGTGCCCCAAGCGAATTCGAGCACCACATCGCTTTGCCCGGTGCGCGACACCGACTTCAGCTTGCGCAGGTTCTTGACCACGCCCAGCGCTTCTTCCACCGGCTCGGTGATCAACGTTTCCACTTCGGTCGGCGCCGCGCCGGTGTATTCGGTGCGCACGGTGAGCGTGGGATAGCTCAAATCCGGCAACAGATTCACTTTCAGGCTGGCGAGCGCCAACGAGCCGAACAACAGCATGGTGATCCAGATCATCGCGACGGTGACGCGGCGCCGGGTCGAGAATTCGACCAGGTCGAAACCGCCGCCCGTCGGCCCGCCGAAGCTGCCGGTCGTCTCCGGTCGCTGCGCGGACGCGGCATCGCGTTCGGACGATGCCTTGCGACTCATTGCTTGGCCCCGGTGGGTTTAGCGGCCGCGGTTTTCGGCTTGGGATCGCCGATCACCTGCACTTCGCTGCCGTCGCGCAGCGCGACCTTGCCGGCGGTGACGACGCGATCGTCGGGTTTGAGCCCGCCGCGCACTTCGACCCACTCGCCTTCGTAATAACCGAGTTTCACTTGCGTGCGCACGGCCTTGCCGTTGCGCACGGTGAAGACGGCGGGATCGTTTTCGTCGTCCAGCAACGCGTTGCGCGGAATCACCGGCGCGGCGGCGCGCTGGTCGTAGTCGATGCGGATGCGACCGAACATGCCCGGCTGCAGCAGACCGCCGCCGTCGAAGGCGCAGATCACGCGGAACGTGCCGCTGCCGGAGTCGATCACCGGCGCGACGCGATCGACGCGGCCTTGGAACGGTTTGCCGGGCAAGGCATCGACCGACAATTGCACCGGCAATCCGGGTTTGAGCGTGGCCAATTCGCGTTCCGGCACATTGAGTACGGCCTCCAAACGCGCGGTATCGACGATGCGGAAAATAGGCGTGTTGATCTGCACGAAATTGCCGGTCTTGATCGAGCGTTCGGCGATCACGCCGGAGATCGGCGCGGTGACGTTGGCGTAGGACAATTCGAGATTGGCCAGACGGTTCACCGCGCGGATGTTCTCGACGTCGTAGCGCAATTGATCCAAATCGCTCGCGCTGACCAATTGCTGCGCGAACAACTGCTGCGAGCGTTTGTAGTTGGCTTCGAGCTTGCGCAATTGCGCTTCGCTCTGCGCGGCCTGCAGCACGGCGCGGGCGGAATCCAGCCGCACCAGGACTTGACCGGCGCGGACCGGCTGCCCGACTTCGCCCAACACCTGCAGGGCGACGCCGGAAGTCTTGGCGACCACCTGCGACTCGGCGCGGGCTTCGAGGGGCGCGGTGCCGGTGTAACTGGCGGCGATCGCGCGGCGGCTGATCCCCACGGCCTCGACCGGCACGGGGTCCGGTTTTTTGGCGCCCTCCTCGCCCTTGCCTTTGGCCTGGGCATCGCCGCCCTGGGCGCCGCCCTTGCAGCCGGCGAGGGCCAGTGTCCCCAAGAGGCAGGCGGCGACGATCTTCGCGGCCAGTACCTTGCGGGCGCGAACTGCGGAGGTCGACGACGGAACATCGGTGGGAAGCGTCAAAGGCATGGGGGTGCGCACAGGTTTTAGTGTTGTATCAAGGTATATCACCCACTTATCCACCACCATCCGCCAGAGGTCATGGTGCGGGGTTTCACATTCGTATCGTCGCGAGTGGCTCACCCCCATGCTCGTCGGCGAAGCCGCAGGCTATACTGTCCGGATTGCGCCAAAGCGACAGCATAGGCGCGACGACTCCCGAACTTGCGGACCCCGACATGATGCGATCGTTGTATCGAAATCTGTGCGTTGCCGGCTGCCTGACGTTGGTGGCTGCGCTTACGATCCCCGCCGATATTTCTGCGCAGACGCCAGCGCCGACGACCGGGGCCGAAGCGGCCGCACCGGCGGCAGCGCCCGCCGCCGAAGCGCCGAAACCCGCCGTCGGTTCCGCAGAGCGCGGCAAAGCGTTGACCTATACCTGTCAGGGCTGCCATGGCGTGACCGGCTACAAGAACGCCTACCCTTCGTATTCGGTGCCGAAGATCGCCGGGCAGTCGAACGAATACCTGTTGGCCGCGCTCAACGGCTACAAGCAAGGCACCCGCAAGCACCCGACCATGCAGGCGCAGTCGCAGAGTTTCTCCGACCAGGACATCGCCGACATCGCCGCCTATCTCTCCAGCATCAAGAAGAAGTGAGCGCCGCCCTCATGACGAAGCGCGTCTTCCCGCACGCCCCCGCTCTCGCCCTCGCGCTCGCCGCCGGTTTCGGCCTGGTCGCTTGCGGCGGTCAAAGCCACGAAGCCCCCGCCGACGCGGGCGCCGAAGCCCACAAAGCCGTCGCGCATGTCTCCGCGACCGATGGCGACGCCGCCCGCGGCGAAAAATTGTCGAAGGAAAAACTCGGCGGCCGCCAGGCCTGCGTCGAATGCCATGGCGACAAGGGCAACGCGCCCAGCGCCGATATGGCCGCACCGATGTTGGCCGGCCAGTATCAGGATTACCTGTTCCACACCATGCAGGCCTACCGCGACGGCAAACGCGATAACGCGCTGATGACCTCGCATGCGAAAGGCTTGGCCGAATCCGGCCACTTCGACGACCAGACCATCGCCGATCTCGCCGCTTATTTCGCCTCGCAGTCAGGCGGTTTGGGCGATCTCCACGGCGTGAAATAAGGCTTCGGCGCCGTCTCGGCGCCACTCGGCCGACGCATCGAAACGGGAGCCTCGCGCTCCCGTTTTTCGTTTCGCACCGAGCCGCAAGCGCAATCGGACGAAGACGAACGCCAGGATCCTGCTGCCGTGCTTCAAAAATAATGACGACCATTCGCGGCAAGGCACGGGGAGACGCTTTGCGGCTGCGTTGACCCCTCATCCGGCCTTCGGCCACCTTCTCCCCGCAGAGCGGGGAGAAGGAAACCTGAATCAAGACCGCGCGGTCCGGACTGCGCGTTCCGTACCCTGCGCTCCAACGCGGAATCCTTCTTCCTACTCCCCGAAGAGCAAGGGAGAAGGAGACATGAGTCAATGCCGCGCGCTTTCCGAACCATTTGCGGCTGCGTTGACCCCTCATCCGGCCTTCGGCCACCTTCTCCCCGCAGAGCGGGGAGAAGGCGACATGAATCAATAACGCGCGCTCCGAACGCAACTTTCCGA
>JADZBF010000025.1 GCA_020852215.1 Lysobacter sp.
CGCGCCGAATACCGGCTGCAGTTGCGCGAGGACAACGCCGACATGCGCTTGACCGAAACCGGGCGCTCGCTCGATCTGGTCGACGATGCGCGCTGGGAACGCTTCTCGCGCAAGCGCGATGCCGCGGCGGCGGAAACCGAACGCTTGCGCGGCCTGTGGGCAACGCCGAACAACGCGCTGGGCCGCGAGACGGTGGCGACGCTGGGCATCGAACTGAGCCGCGAGACGCATGCCTTGGATCTGCTGCGACGGCCGGAATTGGATTACGCCCGGCTGACGACGGTGTCGGGCCTCGGCCCGGCGGTGGACGACGCCGAGGTGGCCGAGCAGGTCGAGATCGAGGCCAAATACTCCGGATATCTGGCGCGGCAGCGGGAGGAGATCGACCGGCAGCGGCGGCACGAACACACCGCGATTCCGCAGGACTTCGATTACGCCGCAGTGCCCAGCCTGTCCGCGGAAGTGCGGCAGAAGCTCGAACGCGTGCGACCGGAAACCGTCGGTCAGGCGCAGCGCATCCCGGGGATGACGCCCGCCGCGATCTCGCTGCTGCTGGTGCATCTGACCAAGCGCCGCGGCGCCGCGGCGTGAGTCGCTAGGTGGGATCGCTACGTGAGATCACGATGGGCGGTCGGGAGAGCGGGCGGTCCGGCCGGTCGCGTCGCGAACCCGTCGCCGATTTCGACTATGCTTGAAACGGACGACTTATCGCCGCCGCGTGGACCGGACGCTGCCGACGGCGACCGTCGGGATCCGAAGGGATTCCACCGTCGATACCGATGCCGCCGACCCGCGCCGACTTCGTTCGGTGGCGCCGCAGTCCGCGATGTTCGCCTCCGCGAACGTCGATTCCCGGATCGCCGGTCGATGCTGGCGATCGCCTCGGCGGCCGGCTCTGCGATCGATTCGGCGCCCGACACGGCGCTGGACACGACGCTCGGTCCGGGGCGGCGGGGACGGAGGGGGAAGGACGATTCGATTCGAAATTTTCGGCGGTGTAGATCGTGCTGCGTGGGCTGACTTTATTGTTGATGGCGTTACTGGGTCTGATCTCGTTCCTATACGGCTTCGGGGTATTGATGAGCCATGGCTGGGAATCGGTGGAAGGCCGTCGCGTGTCCGCCGACACGTGGCAGTTGTTGCCCGCGTTGAGCGCCGGCAGCAGCGTGAGCGCCCTGGATAAAGGCGTGAGCGCCACCTTCGCCGTCTATCGTTATGAAGTGTCCGGGCACGCGTACTCCGTGCCGCGCTGGATGCTGACCTCCGGCGCCGAGCCGACGGCCGAAGTCCATTATTTGTCGTTCCTCCCGCAACTCGCGGTGCCGGTGCCGGATTTCCCGTGGGTGGCGCTGTTCGCGGTGCCGCTGCTGTGTTGCTTCATCGCGCTGCTGATCGCGCGCTCCGGCCGCATCAGCTCGGCCTTGCGCGAGACCGCCGAAGCCCGCGCCCGGATCGCGGCGCGCAAGCCGGTGATGCGCTGAGGCCAGGCGTTGCTCGGGGCCCGTCCCTCGCCTGCGCGCTTGGCGTACTCTAACGGGATGCTGCCCGCACGTTTCCGATTCGCGCTGTTCGCGCTCGTTTCCGCCGCGCTGCTGGGTTGCGGCGCGGAGCCGCCGCCGCCGCAGACCCTGGTCGGCCCGCAACGGGTCGAGCCCTGGCTGCCGCCGGTGCGGGACGGCGCCGCCCAGCCGGATTTGAGCGTCGCGCCGGACGGCCGCTTGCTGCTGAGCTGGATTTCGAAACCGCCGGGACGCCGTCCGGCGGTGCAGATCGCCGAGTACTACCCCGACGGGCATTGGGAGCCGCCGCGGACCGTGGTCGTCGGCAACAGCCTGTTCGTGAATTGGGCCGACACGCCGCACGTCATGGCCACCGCCGATCGCGCCTTGTGGGTGCATTGGTTGCAGAAATCGGCCGATGCGCCCTACGCCTACGACATCAAATTGGTGCGGTCGCTCGATCACGGCATGAACTGGAGCGGGCAGCGCAAAGTGCACGCCGACGCGACCACGACCGAACACGGCTTCGTCGCGTTCTGGCCGCAGGGCGACGACCGCTTGGGCGCCGTCTGGCTCGACGGCCGCAACACCGCGTCCGCGACCGACGCGGGCGGACACGACGCGCACGATGCGCATGAAGGCGACGGCGGCGCGATGACCCTGCGCGGCGCGGTGTTCGATGCGCAATTGAATCCGAGCGCCGAAGCCGAATTGGACGCGCGTACGTGCGATTGCTGCCAAACCGCCGCCGCCGCGACCGGCAACGGCGCGTTGGTGGTGTATCGCGACCGCAGCGAGCAGGAAATTCGCGACATCTACGCCGTGCGCTTCGACGGCAAGGCGTGGTCGGCGCCGGTGCGCGTACATGCCGACGACTGGACGATGCCGGCCTGCCCGGTGAACGGTCCCGCGGTCGCCGCCCGCGATGCGCGCGCGGCGGTTGCGTGGTACACCGCCGCGAACGAGCGTCCGGCGGTCAAGTTGGCGTTGTCCACCGACGGCGGCGCGCAGTTCGCCGACCCGGTCGTGGTCGATGAAGGTCCGGCGGTGCTCGGGCGGGTCGCGGTGGCGATGGATGCGCAACAAGTCTGGGTACTGTGGATGCGCGAAGACGCCGGTCGCCAGTCGCTGTGGTTGGCGCGCTACGCGCCGGACCTCGGCAAGCGTTTCACCAAAATCGAGTTGGCGAAGATCGAGGGCAAGGGTCGCGCCACCGGCTTTCCGAAAATCGCCCTGCGCGAGGGCGCCGCTTATGTGGTGTGGACCGATGCCGGCGAGGCCGGCCCGAGTCTGCGCGGGCTGCGCTTGAGCGCCGCGACCGCTGCCGAGGCGACGAAAGCGTTATAAGCGGCGGCGCGCCGAGCGCTTCGGGTGCGAGGGCCTTCGCGGCTCGTGTACCGGATCGCTGCAATCGACTGCGAAAACAGCCCTGCAACGGTGGCGCAGTGGCAATAGCGCCGCCCGAAGCCGCCATACGTCCGACCGGGCGCGCCGTTGTCTTGACAGACACCCCCGGGGGTCTAAGATCGGACGCTCACCTTGATACGAGCGCAGGGATCGACAGGACGTCCGATGCATCGCAGACCCGCGACGGCAGTCCCCAGAACCCGACCCCCGGCCATCGCCGCTCGGGTCGCGGACGCTCGCGAGCGCCCGCTCCCGAATTCGCCCAGGCCGAGCCCAGCGCCCGCCTCCCGTTCGTTGCTGCTCGCCTGCGTTCTTGCGGGCGCCATCGCGCTCGGCGGTTGCCGCTCCGCGCCCGCCGCAACGTCCCCCGACACCGCTTCCACCGCCACTGCCACCGCCGCACAGGAGTCTTCCATGACCGCCGTCGCTACGCCCATCACCGCTGAGGAGATCGGCCGCCGCGTGCTGAAGCTGATCGACAGCATCCGCAGCGCGCAGGATCTCGCGCCCGAGTACATCGAACGTCAGACCGGTCTGCACGTCGAACGCAACGCCAACGACCCCCACGTCTACGGCTTCGGCGGTTCGCTGAGCGAGGATTGGATGTACAACCTCGTCTCCACCCCGCAGAAGCAGGGCGAGAAACCGACCAGCCTGCGCTTTTCCTTCGACGACCAGACCGACGACGGCAAAGGCGATCCGGATGAGATCTGCGCCATGGATTTCCAGACGTATCGCACCGCATTGACCTCCGCGGGCTTCGACTTCAAACCCATGCAGGGTCGCCGCGGCATCGACGCGTGGTACTTCACGCGCGGCGATGTCGGCGTGATGGCCTACACCCACGGCAACGCCGACCCGGCCAAGGGCAAGGCGTGCATCTCCAAGCTCATCATCAGCGCCTACGCGTAAGGGGACGGACATGCCCACGGAAAACGAAAAGAAACTGGACGCGATGCTGACGGACTTCGAGAAGTCCAACGCGACCGAAGGCAAGAACCTGCGCGCGCTGCTCGACAACACGCCGGAGCTCAAACAACGGCTGATCGACGCGATCGACAAGGGCAATCTGGAGAAGATCGAACCGCTGAGCGCGCAGAACAAGCGCGACGGCGCGGTCGGCGTATACCGCGCCGACGACAAGACCATGGAATTGCCGCTGGATTATCTGAAGATCGCCGATAAGGACGCGGCCGCGGCGAACATGATCCGGATCACGGCGGGCCATGAGATCGAGCATGCGATCAATCGCGACGGCATCAAGAACACGTTCGACAAGCTCGAAAAAGACATCCTCACCATCGCCAACGGCCCGTCGCCGCACGATTACACGCAGACGCTGAAGACCTTCAACACCGAATCGCGCGACCGCGAAGCGCGCGACGAGATGGCGGGCTTCAATATTCTGGCGGCGCACGTCAAACGCGAGAACCCGTCGGCCACGCAGGAAGATCTGTACCGCAAACTCTACGACGCCAGCCCCGACGTGCAGAGTTATTTCGACGTGAAGGGCAAAGCGCCGACGCAGACCTACGAACCGAAGGCGGGCATCACCTTCAACGATAAATTCCAGGTCGAGGCGACGAAAGACAACGTCGAGGCGTTCGGCAAGCATTTCTACGACGGCCGCGGTTATCCGGCGAGCTATGTCGGCAACGTCATCGACGCGATCGGCAACATCGAAAACCAACTCCACGGCAAAGAGGCGAAGCCGCCGGAGGTGAAGGTCGATCTGAAGGAAATCGGCATTCAAGGGCAAGTGACCCTGCCGGGCAACGTCATCGACGCTTCGCCGCCGCGACTGGGCGCGCCCGCGCCCGATGCGCCTGCGCCGCAAGCGCCCGCGGAGCATACGCACGGCCATGGACACACGCATACCGGCGACAAACAGCTCGACGAGATGCTCAACGCGCTGAAGGATCCCGATCGCCTGCGCGAAGCGATGCGCAACCTCGCCGATTCGCCGAGCGGCCAGCAATTCCGTCAGGAAGGCCAGATGCAGCATCAGCAAGGCGAAAGCCAGAAGGCCCAGGACCCGGCGCGGGCGCAACCCGCTCAAGAAGCCCCCGCCCAGGAAACGCCTGCGCGCAAAATGAGCGGTATGTAAGCGTTCCGTCGCTTCCATCCGATCGACATCGCGCCGGCCGCTTTGCGACCGGCGCGATGCGTTTGGGGGTAGCCAATGCCTGATGCCGCGTCGCGCGCGATACAGGTGGTCACGCCGTTCTCGGCCGCTATGCCTCAGCACCGAGTGCTCACGAGGATCGAATTCATGCGCCGGCGCGGCTTGACAAGGAGTTATGCGGGTCTAAGATCGGTACTCAAACTCGGTTCGAGTGCATGGATCGACAGGATGTTCGATGAATCGCAAACGAACGAAGATTCTCACCGATTCCTCGCTGCCAGTTACCGCGAGCCGGGCGCCGATTACCCTCGATCATTCCGACGAGAGTCTTTCTCCACACCCCTCTCCGATTTTCCCCCGTTCTCGACTTCTCATCTGCGCGATAGCGTCCCTCATCGCGTTCGGCGGTTGCCGTTCCGCACCCGTCCTGTCGTCTTCCGATAACGTCTCCGCCTCAAGCGTTTCCACGCCCACTGTTTCCGCTGCACAGGAGTCTTCCATGTCCGCCGTCGCCACACATCTCTCCGCCGAGGACATCGGCCGCCGCGTGCTGAAGCTGATCGACAGCATCCGCAGCGCGGAGGATCTCGCACCCGAGCATATCGAACAGATCATCGGCATTCATGTCGAACATAACGACGAAGATCCGAACATTTACGGCTTCGGCGGCACACTCAGCGACGACTGGACTTACAGCCTAGTGTCCACGCCCGATAAACTCGGAGAAAAGCCGGCGAGCATGCGCTTTACGTTGAGCCCGGCCACATCCAACCTCGATCAATATTCGCCCACATGCAAGATGTCCTTCGACGACTATGTACAAGCATTAGTCGCTTCGGGCTTCAGTTCCAGACCAATGGGTGCGTTCCCCGGCAGCGATGCTATCTACCTCAATCGTGGCGAAATCGGTGTCATCGCGTATAGCGACAAGAGCCCGAACGTCCAGGCGCAAGCGAAGACTGCCTGTCTCTCCAAATTGATCATCAGTGCTTACGCGTAACGGAGGGCATCATGACCGAGTCCGAAAAAAAACTGGAGCAGATGCTGAAGGATTTCGAAAAAGCGAATCCGGACGCCGGCAAAGCCCTTCGTAAGTTAGTGGACGAAACGCCAGCGCTCAAAGGCAATTTGCTGTCATCGATCGAAAAGGGCACTCTCGAAAGAATCGAACCTACGCCTGCCGGCATTCCACCCAATATCCCTGGGTTTTATACCTCCAAAGAAGAAACGCTTCCCTCTGGCGAAAAGCTGAAAGCCAATTCGATCTATATATCGACAACCGAGTTGATCGACGCCGGTAAAGACCCGAAAATCGCCAACAACATGCGTATGATCATGACCCACGAGTCAGAGCATGCGTTGAATAAGGACAGTATTCTCAAAGCAGACAAAGCTTTCGAGGACAAGCTGCTGGCGATCGCGAAAGGTCCTTCGCCTCATGATTACACCAGCGTGCTGGCGGAAAAAGGCAAGTCAGATCGCTTACGCGAAGCAACCGATCAGATTGGCGGATTCAACGCGGTCGCAGCATATGTCTTCAAAGAGAATCCGGGCGCGACGCAAGCGCAGCTATACCAGAAGCTGTACGATTCTTGCCCGGAAATGGAGCCCTACTTCAATGTGAAGGGCACCCCGCCGAAGGCAACCTACGAGCTCAAAGATGGGCTCACGCTGGGTAAGGACGGGCAATTAGCACTAACACCGCCTGATGTTAAAGAAAAAAATATCGAAGCGATGGGCAAATATTTTTACGACGCGCGACCTTATCAAGAACAATACGGCACCCGCGATCTGGTCCGCGCGCTCAAGACCGAGTTAGACACTCAAACCGCAGAAGCGGCAAAGAATCCATCCTATACCCCGCCGGAAGTCCGAGTGAATCTTAAAGAACTCGGGCTACAACACTTGTCGCCGCATTTGCCGTCCGGCATCACCGACACAAGCTCTTCGCCATATATTCGAGGATCGGCACAGGAGCCTCAACCCGCGCTGCGCGAAGGCCATGAACGAACACATTTACATGCCCTGGACGGTCATGGGGTCGGGACTCGCGATAGCGGCGGCTTCAAGGTGGATCCGAGCCTAAGCGAATTGCTGAAGGCGATGAATGATCCGAATTCGAATCCCGTCTCGATGCGCGAAGCGTTGGCCAATTTCGCGAAACAACCGGATATTCAACACATTCGACAGGAAGGCGCGCGCGAGTACGTGCAGCAGGAAGCCCAAAAAGTCCAAGAGACGGCCAAACCACAGCCCGCTCAAGAAGCCCCCGCCCAGGAAACGCCTGCGCGCAAAGTGAGCGGCATGTAAGCGTTCCGCCGCTTCCATCCGATCGACATCGCGCCGGCCGCTTTGCGACCGGCGCGATGCGTTTGGGGGTAGCCAATGCCTGATGCCGCGTTGCGCGAGGGTTTTGACCGGGACGCGCCCGGTCGCGATGCGCTTAGCCCCGATGCTCCAACGCCAAATACGCCGCCGACTGCATTTCGATCAGGCGCGAGGACGTGCGCTCGAACGCGGCGGCTAAACGCTCGCCGCGATACAGCGCCATCGGCGCGGCGTCGGCGGTGCAGATCAAATTGACGTGGCGGTCGTACAACTCGTCGATCAGGTTCACGAAACGGCGCGCGGGGTCGTCGCGTGCGGCGTCGAACGCGGGCACGCCGCCGAGCAGGACGGTGTGGAATTCGGTCGCGATTTCGATGTAATCGGCGGTGCCGCGCGGGCCTTCGCAGAGGGCGGCGAAATCGAACCAGGCCATGCCTTTGGCGCGCGCGCGCACCGCGATGCGTCGGCCTTCGATGTCGATGCCGGCGTCGCGATGCACGCCGCCGGACAACACGCTGTCGCCGCCGATTTCGCGCCAACGCGTATCGAGCCAGGCGTCGCTGTCCGCGTCCAACGGCGCGCGATAGACAGGTGAACGGGTGAGCGCGCGCAAACGGTAATCGTGCGGGCTATCGAGCAACACCACGTTGCAGTGCCGCTCCAACAAGGCGATTGCCGGCAAGAAGCGCGCGCGCTGCAGGCCGTCCTGGTACAACGCCGACGGCGCGGCGTTGGAACTGGTGACCAGAACCACACCCTCGTCGAACAAGCGTTCCAGCAGCCGGCCGAGCAGCATCGCGTCGCCGATGTCGATCACGAAGAATTCGTCGAGCACCAACACGCGCAACTGTTCGCGCCATTCGCGGGCGACGCTCGCCAGCGGGTCGCGTTCGCCCGCGTGCGCGCGCAGTCGCTGGTGCACGTCGCGCATGAAGCGGTGAAAATGCGTGCGGCGTTTTTCGCGGAACGGGCGGCCGTCGTAAGCCAAACTGTCGTAGAACAGATCGATCAAAAACGTTTTGCCGCGACCCACGCCGCCCCAGAGATACAAGCCGTTGGGGGCCAAGGTCACGGGTTTGCCGAACAGCCGCCCCAGCAGGCTGGGTGTCGGGGCATCGATCAAAGCCGCGTGCAACCGATCCAACTCGCGCAGCGCGGGGTGCTGATGCGGATCGTCGTTCCAATCGCCGCGGGCCACGCCTTCGGCGTATCGCACCGAGGGCGGTGCGCTCGAAGAATCCGACATCGTCAATGCGGGTCCGGCAATTGCCCGCGCGCCCAATGCTTGATCGCGCCGCGCAGGTCCATCAATTTGCGATGGAAGAAATGCGAGGTCTCGGGCATCCGCACCACCTCGGCATCGGTGCCGGCGCGCGTCTGCGCCAGGCCCGCGACCCAGTCGTACACCGCCTGCGGGTCGACGATCTCGTCGTCATCGCCCTGCACCACCAGCCACGGCATCGTCGGCGCAGCGATCCGCGCGAAATCCCGGCGACCGGCCGGCGGGGCGATCGCGATCAGCGCCGCCGGTTGCAGTTCCGCCGCGCCCGAGAGTGCGATGTACGCGCCGAAACTGAACCCGCCGAGCCACAGCGACACGTCCGGGCGTTGCCGCCGCACCCAGCCGGCGACGGCGCGCAGATCGTCCAGTTCGCCTTGACCCTCGTCGAATTCGCCCGCGGATGCGCCCACGCCGCGGAAATTGAAGCGCACGGTCGCCAAACCCAGTTCGCGCAGGCTGCGCGCGGCCATGGTCACGACCTTGTTGTGCATCGAGCCGCCCTCGGTGGGCAGCGGGTGACAGACGACCGCCACCACGGCGCGCGCCGGGACATCGCTCTCCGGATATTCCACGGCCACTTCGAGCGCACCGGCGGGGCCGATCAGTTGCACCGCAGCATCGGCGGTGGGGAAGGCGGGCGAGGGTGTGCTTGGAGCGGACATACGCGGATGATACGCGGTGCGGCGCGACGGTCCGGTTCCGGGGCTCAGCGGTTCAGCCGGAAGCCGAGCAGCAGCGGATCGTGGTCGGAGCTGCGCCAAGGGCCGGTCGCGCCTTCGTCCTCACGCTCCGGTTCGTCGGCGTTGCTATGCCATTTCGCCGCCCCGGCGAGGCGCGCGGCCAGGCTCGGACTCAGCAGGGCGTGGTCCAGACGTCCGCTGAGACTGTCGTAGACATAGCTGTACGGTGCCGGGCCGTGACCGTTCGCGTAGGCGTCGCGCCAGCCTTCGGCGAGCAGGGCGCGCACCGGGTCCTCCATGCCATACGCGTTCAGATCGCCGACGATCATCGCCAGATCGCTGCCCGATCGCGTCGGATCGCTACGCAGCCAGGCGTTCATCCGACGCGCGCTGTCGGTGCGGGTGGCGTTCCAGCAGCCTTGGCCGTCGCGCTGATCGGCCTCCGCGCCGGTGGCGTTGCCGCAGCCCTTGGACTTGAAGTGCGCGACCGCCAGCGTGAACACCGGCCCGGTGCGCTCGCCGCGCATCGCGCGGAAACTCTGCGCCAGCGGCACCCGGCTGAGCGCGTCGAACGGGCCGCCGGTCAAGGTCGCGGGCGCGCCCACGGGCGCGACCCGGCCGGCGCGGTACAGCACCGCGACACGGATCTGGTCGGTGCCCGGGCCTTCGCCGGCATCGACGAACCGCCAGTCCTCGCCCAGGCCGGCCTCGCGCATCGCAGCGGTCAATGTCGCGATGCTGCTGTCGGGGCCGTAGCCGTCGTTCTCCAGCTCCATCAGCGCCAGGATGTCGGGCTTCAGCGCGCGGATCGTCGCCAGATGCCGGGCGAGTTGCGCCCGGTAGGCCTCGACCGTGCGCGCGCCGCGCGGGGTCGGAAAGCCGCCGCCGCGCCCATCGCCGTTGAACAGGTTTTCCAGGTTGAACGCGACCACGCGCAGATCGCCGCTCACGTTGGGCGCGCGTGGGCGCGGCGCGGGCGACAGTTTCGGTATCGCGGTCAACTGCAGGCGATAACCGCCGCCGCGCTGATCGACCACGCCTTTCACCCGCGACAAGCGGCTGCCGGCGCGCGGCACGCCGCCGGGCAGGTACCACGGCGACACGGGCGATTCGGCGCCACTGCCGCCGATATCCGGCCGCAAATCGTCCAGGCGCAGCAGACGCCGGGCGTTCTCGGCGGCCACCGCCTTCGCCGCCGGACCCGGCGCGGCGGCTTCGGTCGGCACCGGCAAACGACCGCCGAAGCTCGCGAATACCTCGCCGTTGCGCCGCGCGCGGTGCGTGCCGAGGACGGTCAGCGGCGCGGCGATGCGCACGCGCATGTTCTCGTAGCGTTCCCAATCGGCGGGCGGGGCGGCGATCGCGGCAGCTTTCGGCAATCGCGCGCGACCCAACGGCGTCACGCCCGTGGGCCGCAGCGCCGTGCGCGTGCCGCGGCCGCTGTCGATCTCGACCACCACGCCGCGCACGCGGACGCGTTCGCCCACCGGCGGGCCGCCGTCGTCGATCACGAACAGCGCGTCTGAGGTGGCCGCGTCGCCGTCGCCGTCGTCCTGCACGAACCAACCG
>JADZBF010000026.1 GCA_020852215.1 Lysobacter sp.
AAGGCGGTCGTCACACGCCGTTCTTCAAGGGTTACCGTCCGCAGTTCTACTTCCGTACGACGGACATCACCGGTGCGGTGACGTTGCCGGAGGGTGTGGAGATGGTAATGCCGGGCGACAACATCAAGATGGTGGTGAGCCTGATCAACCCGGTGGCGATGGACGAGGGTCTGCGTTTCGCGATTCGCGAAGGCGGCCGTACGGTCGGCGCCGGCGTCGTCGCCAAGATCGTCAAGTAACGCTGACGCTCGGTTACCCGACAGCGGTCCGCTGCCGGGTAACTCCCGCCGATGATGCGGCCTGCGGCTGCATATCGCCGGGAAAGGGCGCTTCGGTATCGGGTGACCGTCTAGCGGCGGGCTTCCGAGTCGGGCTTCAGACCTACAGGAGCGAACTTGGCTTGCAAGCAGGCCGAAAAGCTCTTTATAATGTAAGACCACTTCGCGGAAAGCCCTTGCGGCAGTCCGCGGAACAGCGAAATGAGGCGCAGGAAGCACCTCGTCTTCGCCGGACAGGGAAACGTCGCTACGGCATCGCCCCCGCCCGTTCCGAAATTGCTCGGAACACCTGCGGCAGGGGCATGTTGTCGCGTTCGCGAATCTCGTCTGGCGGGTCGGGCAACCGGCCTGCCTTTGTTTTTGGCCGATGTTCGAGCGGATGCTCAGGCCAATGTTGTTTATGAAAGTGCTGTTGTGCGAGTGCTTTGCCGGCGGGCGACCGTTTCGGCGGCTTTTCGGGTCTGACTCTTTCCGAAAAGCGTAGCGGCAATGAGTTATGCGGTAACCCAAGCGGTAAAAAAGGGGGTTCGGCGCACCTAGCCGTCGAGCCTGTCGCTCTTTCTACGAGGAATTCCGTCATGGCGGACCAAAAAATCCGGATCCGGCTGAAGGCGTTCGATCATCGCTTGATCGACCGTTCTGCCAGCGAGATCGTCGAGACGGCCAAGCGGACCGGCGCGCAAGTGCGCGGCCCGATCCCGCTGCCGACCAAGATCGAACGCTACACCGTCCTGGTGTCGCCGCACGTCGATAAAGACGCCCGCGACCAGTACGAAACCCGCACGCACAAGCGCGTGCTCGACATCGTCGACCCCAACGATAAAACCGTGGACGCGCTGATGAAGCTCGAACTCGCGGCCGGCGTCGACGTTCAGATCAAATTGACCTGAGGCCGCCACTATGACCGCGAAGAAATATTCGTTGGGCATCGTCGGCCGTAAGGCCGGCATGAGCCGCTTGTTCACCGAGGACGGCAAATCGATCCCGGTGACCCTGATCGAAGCCACGCCGAACCGCATCGTTCAAATCAAAACCCCCGAAACCGACGGCTACAGCGCCGTGCAGATCACTGCGGGCGTGAAGCGCGCCGCGTTGATCAACAAGCCGGAAGCCGGTCACCTCGCCAAGGCGAAGGTCGAAGCCGGTCGCGGTTTGTGGGAACTGCGCGTCGAAGCCGACAAGATCGGCGACTTCCAGGTCGGCGGCGAAATCAAGGCCGACATCTTCGAAGTCGGTCAGATCGTCGACGTTCAGGGCGTCACCAAGGGTAAGGGCTTCCAGGGCACGATCAAGCGCTGGAACTTCACCATGGGCGACGCGACGCACGGTAACTCGTTGTCGCACCGCTCGCCGGGTTCGATCGGCCAGCGCCAGACGCCGGGCCGCGTGTTCCCGGGTAAGAAGATGTCCGGCCATATGGGCGCCGAGACGCAAACGACGCAGCGACTGGAAGTGGTCAAGGTCGACGTCGAACGCGGCTTGATCGCGATCCGTGGCGCGGTCCCCGGTGCGCCGGGCGGCGACGTCATTGTCCGTCCGACCACGAAGTAAGGGAGACGACAATGGAACTCGCCATCAATAACAGCAGCAAGACCGTCGCCGTTTCCGACGCGATCTTCGGTCGCGAATTCAGCGAAGACTTGGTCCATCAGGTCGTCGTCGCGTATCGCAACGCCGGTCGCGCGGGCACCAAGGCGCAGAAGACCCGCGCCGAAGTCAACGGCACCACCAAGAAGTCGAAGAAGCAGAAGGGCGGCGGCGCGCGTCACGGCGCCTTGACGGCCCCGATCTTCGTCGGCGGTGGTCGCGCCTTCGCGGCGAAGCCGCGCAGCTTCGCGCAGAAGGTCAACCGCAAGATGTACCGCGCCGCGATCGCGGCGATCCTGTCCGAGCTGAATCGTCAGGGCCGGATCATGGTCGTCGAGTCGTTCGATATCGACAGCCCGAAAACCAAGGGTCTGATCGAGAAAATGGCCGGCCTCAAGCTCGGTCAGCGTCCGCTGATCGTCACCGAGGAAGCCTCCGAGAACCTGTTCCTGTCGGCCCGCAATCTGCCTTATGTGCAGGTGCGCGATGTGCAGGGCTTGGATCCGGTGTCGCTGGTCGGCGCCGACAGCGTGGTGCTCACCGCCGACGCGGTGAAGAAGATCGAGGAGTGGCTGGCATGAACGACGCCAAGCTTTATAGCGTGATCCGTGCGCCGCGCGTGTCCGAAAAGACCGTGCGCGGCCAGGAACACAATCAATACGCCTTCGAAGTGGCCACCGATGCCACCAAGGCCGACATCAAGTCCGCCGTCGAAAAAATCTTCGACGTCAAGGTCGAGTCGGTCAACGTGGTGAACGTGAAGGGCAAGAACAAGGCTTTCCGTTATCGCAACGGTCGTCGCGGCGACTGGCGCAAGGCGTACGTGAAGCTGGCCGAAGGCCAATCGATCGACGTCACTGCGGTCAAGGTCTGAGGAATCGACAATGCCATTGATGACTTTCAAACCCACTTCCGCAGGCCGCCGCAGCGCGGTCCGCGTGGTCACGCCGGGCCTGCATAAAGGCGCCCCGCATGCCGCGCTGGTGGAAAAACAGGGCAAGACCGGCGGCCGTAACCATCACGGTCGCATCACCACCCGCCATATCGGCGGCGGTCACAAGCAGCACTACCGCATCATCGACTTCAAGCGCGACAAGGAAGGCATTCCGGCGAAGGTCGAGCGGATCGAATACGATCCGAATCGCACCGCGCACATCGCGCTGCTGTGCTATGTCGACGGTGAGCGTCGCTACATCATCGCGCCGAAGGGCCTGAAGGCCGGCGACCAGGTGATCTCGGGCAACGACGCGCCGATCAAGGCCGGCAACACGCTGCCGCTGCGCAACATCCCGGTCGGTTCGACGGTGCATTGCATCGAAATGAAGCCGGGCAAGGGCGCTCAGATCGCTCGCGCCGCCGGCGCCGGCGTGCAGCTCGTCGCTCGCGAAGGCATCTACGCGATGCTCCGCCTGCGTTCGGGCGAAATGCGCAAAGTGCCGGCCGAATGCCGCGCCACCATCGGCGAAGTCGGCAACGACGAACACAACCTCGAGAAGCTGGGTAAAGCCGGCGCGCAACGTTGGCGCGGCGTCAAGCCGACCGTTCGCGGCGCGGCCATGAACCCGGTCGACCATCCGCACGGCGGTGGCGAGGCCAAGGCCGGTCAAGGTAATCCGCATCCGGTCACCCCGTGGGGCGTGCCGACCAAGGGTTACAAGACCCGCAAGAACAAGCGCACCCAGAAGTTCATCGTGCGCGATCGTAGGAGCTAACCGACCATGGCACGTTCACTGAAAAAAGGTCCGTTCGTCGACCACCATCTGATCAAGAAGGTCGAGGCCGCGGGCAGCAGCAAGAGGCCGATCAAGACCTGGTCGCGTCGCTCCACCATCCTGCCGGAAATGATCGGGTTCACGATCGCCGTGCACAACGGCAAGAATCACGTGCCGGTGCTGGTCAACGAGAACATGGTCGGCCACAAGCTCGGCGAGTTCGCTCTGACCCGGACCTTCAAGGGTCACGGCGGCGACAAGAAGGGCAAGTAAGGAGATGACTATGGAAGCGAAAGCCATCCTGCGCACCGCGCGCATCTCTCCGCAGAAGGCCCGTCTGGTCGCCGACCAGGTGCGCGGCCTCTCCGCCGAGCGCGCCGTGAATCTGCTGAAGTTCTCGGACAAGAAAGCCGCCGCCATGATCCGCAAGGTCGTGGAGTCGGCGATCGCCAATGCCGAGAACAATCAAGGCGCCGACATCGACCTGCTCAAGATCAAAACCATCATGGTCGATGAAGGTCCGTCGCTGAAGCGGTTCATGGCCCGCGCCAAAGGCCGCGGTACCCGCATTCTGAAGCGCACCAGCCACATCACCGTGGTCGTGGGCGAGGGCAAATAAGTATGGGTCACAAAGTACATCCGACCGGTATCCGCCTCGGCATTTCCAAAGATTGGAATTCGAAGTGGTACGCCGGCAAGAAGGAATTCGCCGAGTACCTCGCCGCCGACCTCAAAGTTCGCGAGATGCTGCGCAAGAAGCTGGCCGCCGCCGGGATCAGCAAGATCCTGATCGAGCGCCCCGCGAAGACCGCGCGCGTCACCGTGCACACCGCCCGTCCGGGCGTGGTCATCGGCAAGCGCGGTGAGGACATCGAGAAGCTGCGTAAAGAAATCAGCGACGTCATGGGCTGCCCGGCCCATATCAACGTCACCGAAGTGCGCAAGCCCGAACTCGACGCCCAACTCGTGGCCGAATCGATCGCCCAGCAGCTCGAACGCCGCATCATGTTCCGTCGCGCGATGAAGCGCGCCGTCGGCAACGCGATGCGCCTCGGCGCGCTCGGCATCAAGGTCAACGTCGCTGGTCGTCTCAACGGCGCCGAAATCGCCCGCTCGGAGTGGTACCGCGAAGGCCGCGTGCCGTTGCACACCCTCCGCGCCGATGTCGATTACGGCTTCGCCGAAGCGCACACGACCTACGGCGTCATCGGCATCAAGACGTGGATCTACAAGGGCGAAATCTTCGATTTCTCCATGGTGGGTCAAGAGAAGCAGGACGATTCCCCGCGCAACGAGCGCGGCGATCGCAACGATCGTAACGATCGCGACCGCCCGCGCGGCCCGCGTCGTGATCGTTCCGGCAACGACCGCGGCGAGCGCGGCGAAGCGAGGGATTAATCATGTTGCAACCCAAGCGAACCAAATATCGTAAGGTCTTCAAGGGCCGCAACGAAGGTCTGAGCTGGAACGCCAACCAGGTCAGCTTCGGCGAATATGGCCTCAAGGCCACCATGACGGGCCGTCTCACCGCCCGTCAGATCGAGGCCGCGCGCCGCACCATCAGCCGCTACGTCAAGCGCGGCGGCAAGATGTGGATCCGCGTGTTCCCCGATAAGCCGATCACGCAAAAGCCGATCGAAGTCCGCATGGGCTCCGGTAAGGGTAACGTCGAGTACTGGGTCGCGCAGATCCAGCCCGGCCGCATGATCTACGAGATCGAGGGCGTCGACGAGGCGACCGCGCGCGAGGCCTTCCGCCTGGCCGCCGCCAAGCTCTCGGTCACCACCACTTTCGTGACCCGGACGGTGCGCTGATGGAACTCAAACAACTCAAAGCCAAGTCGGCCGACGAGCTGAAGGCCCATCTGACCGATCTGCATAAAGAGCGATTCTCGCTGCGCATGCAGAAGGCCACCGGCCAGCTCGCCAAGACCCACGACATCCGCCGCGTGCGCCGCGAAATCGCCCGCGTGAACATGTTGCTCGGTCAGAAGAAGTAAGGATCGACGACTATGAACAACACCGAAAAGAAGCAGCGTACGGTCCAGGGCCGCGTCGTCAGCAACAAGATGGACAAAACCGTGACCGTGCTGGTGGAGCGTTTGGTCAAGCACGAACTGTACGGCAAGTACATCCGTCGCTCGACCAAGCTGCACGCCCACGACGCCGACAATAGCTGCAACCAAGGCGATGTGGTGCGCGTGGCCGAATGCGCACCGATGTCCAAAACCAAGAACTGGCGCGTCGTCGAAATCGTCGAACGCGCGGCCGAATAAGAGGAGGGCTGAGATATGATCCAGATGCAAAGCCACCTCGAAGTGGCCGACAATTCCGGCGCCAAAGAAGTGATGTGCATCAAGGTGCTGGGCGGCTCCAAACGCCGTTACGCCGGCATCGGCGACATCATCACAGTGTCGATCAAAGACGCGATCCCGCGCGGCAAGGTCAAGAAGGGCGAGGTCTACAACGCCGTCGTGGTGCGCACCCGCAAGGGAGTGCGTCGCGCCGACGGTTCGTTGATCCGCTTCGACGCCAACGCCGCCGTGCTGCTGAACAACAAGCATGAACCGATCGGCACCCGTATCTTCGGGCCGGTCACTCGCGAACTGCGTTCCGAGAAGTTCATGAAGATCGTTTCGCTCGCGCCCGAAGTGCTCTGAGCGGAGGAACAGACATGAACCGTATCAAGAAAGGCGACCGCGTCGTCGTCATCGCCGGCAAGGACAAGGGCAAGCAAGGCGATGTTTTGAGTTTGGACGGCGACCGCGTGGTCGTCTCCAACATCAACATCATCAAGCGCCATACCAAGCCGAATCCGCAAGCCGGCCAACCCGGCGGTGTGATCGAGCGCGAAGCCTCGATCCACATTTCCAATGTGATGCTGTACAACCCTGCCTCCGGCAAGGGCGAGCGCATCGCGATCAAAAAGCTGGAGGATGGACGCAAATTCCGCGTGTTCCGCTCCAGCGGTGAGGCGGTCGACGCCTGAGGAATGCAAAAATGACGACTCGTCTGGAACAGTTCTACAAGGATGAAGTGGTGCCGAAGCTGATGAAGCAATTCGGTTACTCCAATCCGATGCAAGTGCCGAAACTGGTGAAGATCACGCTCAACATGGGCGTGGGCGAAGCCGCGGCGAACAAGAAAGTGCTCGAGAACGCGGTGGCCGACATGACCAAGATCGCCGGTCAGAAGCCGGTGGTCACCAAGGCTCGCGTCTCGGTCGCTTCGTTCAAGATCCGCGACGGCTGGCCGATCGGCTGCAAGGTCACGCTGCGTCGCGCCAAGATGTTCGAGTTCCTCGATCGTCTGGTGAACATCTCGCTGCCCCGCGTTCGCGACTTCCGCGGCGTGTCCGGTCGCGCGTTCGACGGCCGCGGCAACTACAACATGGGCGTGAAGGAACAGATCATCTTCCCGGAAATCGACTTCGACGCCGTCGACGCGATCCGCGGTATGGATATCGCCATCACCACCACCGCCAAGACCGACGCCGAGGCGAAGGCTCTGCTGGAAGCGTTCCGCTTCCCGTTCCGTAACTAAATTTTCTCGCAACTGATTCCGGGTAGACATAATGGCTAAGACCTCAATGGTGAACCGCGAAGTCAAGCGGGCCAAACTCGCCAAGAAGTACGCGGCGAAGCGCGACGCGTTGAAGAAGATCATCAACAGCCAGGACGGCGACTTCGAAGAGAAGATGGCCGCCGCCGCCAAGCTCTCGAAGCTGCCGCGCGATTCCTCGCCCAGCCGTCAGACCCTGCGTTGCGCCCTGACCGGTCGTCCGCGCGGCGTCTATCGCAAGTTCGGCCTCGGCCGCAACAAGCTGCGCGAAGCCACCATGCGCGGCGACGTGCCGGGTCTGCGCAAGGCCAGTTGGTAATTCCGCGGACGGGCCCGGAGGTATTCGGGCTCGGAAGCTGGTAGCATATGCGGTTCACCAGGCCGGCAATGTCCGGCCTGTCGCCGTCCCGGACGGCATCGTTACAAGCGCCATGGTTTCAAGCGCCATCGCTCCATTCCGGGTTCGCCCGGACCACAACCCAGACAGATTTCGCGAAAGCGGATATCGGTGCTACTCATCAGGTGAATCTCAATGAGCATGACTGATCCCATCGCCGACATGCTGGTCCGCATCAAAAATGCGGCCGCGGTCGGCAAGCAGACGGTGAAAATGCCGTCGTCCAAGATCAAGGTCGCGATCGCCGGCGTTCTCAAGAACGAAGGCTACATCACCGACCTGCGCGTGACCGAAAACGGCCCGAAAGCCGAGCTCGAGATCGTGCTGAAGTATTACGAAGGCAAGCCGGTCATCGAACGCCTGCATCGCGTGTCGCGCTCGGGTCTGCGCCAATACCGCGGCAAAGAAGCGCTGCCGAAAGTGCTCGGCGGTCTCGGTGTCGCCATCATTTCCACCTCCAAGGGCATCATGACCGATGCGCAGGCGCGCCAACACGGCGTCGGCGGCGAAGTCTTGTGCTTCGTGGCGTAAGGAGAGCTCACCCATGTCTCGCGTCGCCAAAAAGCCCATCGCCCTGCCCAAGGGCGTCGAATTCAACGTCGAGTCCGACAACGTCAGCGTCAAGGGTCCGAAAGGCACCTTGTCGATCGCCAAGCCTGCCGGTATCGAGGTCAAGATCGAAGACGGTAACGCGCTGTTGTCCGCCAACGACGACATGCTGATCCCGCTGACCGGTACCCTGCGCGCCATCCTGGCGAACATGGTCCACGGCGTCAGTCAGGGTTTCGAGCGCAAGCTCGAACTCGTCGGCGTCGGTTACCGCGCTTCGATGCAGGGCAAGGATCTGAGCCTCGCGCTCGGCTTCTCGCACCCGGTCCTGTTCGCCTCGCCGGAAGGCATCACCATCGCCACGCCGACGCAGACCGAAATCGTGGTCTCGGGTGCGGACAAACAGCGCGTCGGCGAAGTCGCCGCCAAGATCCGCGCGTTCCGTCCGCCGGAACCCTACAAGGGCAAGGGCGTGAAGTATTCCGACGAAACCATCATTCGCAAAGAAGCCAAGAAGGCGTAATGCGCGGGTTCCGGTCGTTCGCGCCCGGAACTTCGCCCAAGCCCATCCGCTTCCGAAGGATCAAGATCATGAGCAGCATCAAGAACACCGCCCGCCTGCGTCGCGCCAAGTCGACCCGCGCGCACATTCGCGAACTCGGCGTCGCGCGCCTCACCGTGTTGCGCACCGGGCAGCATCTCTACGCCCAGGTGTTCACCGCCGACGGCTCGAAAGTGCTGGCCGCCGCGAACACGCAGCAGGCCGACGTCGCCGACGGGCTGAACAGCAAGAAGAACAGCGAAGCGGCGGCGAAAGTCGGTCGCATGATCGCCGAGAAGGCGAAAGCCGCCGGCATCGAGAAAGTCGCCTTCGATCGTTCGGGTTACCGTTACCACGGCCGCATCAAGGCCCTGGCCGACGCCGCACGCGAAGCCGGCTTGCAGTTCTAAGAACACCAGCACCACCGTAGGCTGGGTCGTATGACCCCGCCTACCGAGTCACGCAACATCGGAACTTGAAACGGGCCCGCGCGGTCCACACAAGTTCCAAAGCCGCCGACACGGTCCGTGTCGGACGCGCGCTCCGGTTTCGGGGTCCGCGGAGCATCCGATCCATACCACAACCATAAGCGGCCACGCCGCAAATTCCTTAACAACCGAGATATCGAAATGGCAGAACAACGTGAACCGCGCCGCGACCGTAATCGCGATCGCGAAGAGATCGACGACGGCATGATCGAGAAGCTGATCGCGGTCAACCGCGTCAGCAAAACCGTCAAAGGCGGCCGTCAATTCACCTTCACCGCGCTGACGGTGGTGGGCGACGGCTCGGGCAAAGTCGGCTTCGGCTACGGCAAGGCGCGCGAAGTGCCGGTCGCGATCCAGAAGTCGATGGAATACGCCCGCAAGAACATGAGCAACGTCGATCTGAACAACGGTACGCTGTGGCATGCCGTGAAGTCCGGCCATGGCGCCGCTCACGTCTTCATGCAGCCGGCCTCCGAAGGTACCGGCGTGATCGCCGGCGGCGCCATGCGCGCCGTGCTCGAAGCGGTCGGCGTGAAGAACGTGTTGGCGAAAGCCACCGGCTCGCGCAACCCGATCAATCTCGTCCGCGCGACGCTGAAGGGTCTGGAAGCCATGCAGTCGCCGTCCCGCATCGCGGCCAAGCGCGGCAAGAAGACGGAGGATATCTTCAATGGCTAATGACACCATCAAGGTCCGCCTGGTCAAAGGCCTGCGCGGCTCGCAGTCGCGTCACCGTTTGTCGGTGAAGGCGCTCGGCCTGAACAAAGTCAACGACGTGCGCGAACTGAAAGACAGCCCGCAAGTGCGCGGCCTGATCAATCAGTTGCACTACCTCGTCAAAGTCGAGGAATAATCCATGAAACTCAATACCCTCAAACCCGCCGACGGCGCCCGCAAAGAGCGCACCCGCGTCGGTCGCGGTATCGGTTCCGGCCTGGGCAAGACCGCCGGCCGCGGCCACAAAGGTTCGTTCGCGCGCGCCGGTAAAGGCAAGATCAAAGCCGGCTTCGAAGGCGGCCAGATGCCGATGCAGCGTCGTCTGCCGAAGATCGGTTTCCGTTCGCAGATGTCGAAGGACACGGCCGAAGTGCTGCTGTACCAGTTGGACAAGTTGGACGGCACGATCGATTTGGCCGCGCTGCGCGCCGCCAAGCTGATCCCGCCGAATGCGAAGAAAGCGAAGATCGTGAAAAAGGGCGAGCTGACCAAGGCGCTCGCGATCAAGGGCCTGCTGGCGACGGCGGGCGCGAAGGCGGCCATCGAAGCCGCCGGCGGCAAGATCGAGGAGTAACGGACGCATGGCGCGAAGCGCGAATGCGATGAGCGGTCTCGGCGGCGGGCTCGGTAAATTCACCGAGCTGCGCTCCCGGCTCTTGTTCGTCGTCGGGGCTCTGTTGGTGTACCGGATCGGTTGCTTCATTCCGGTGCCGGGCGTCAATCCCGATGCGATGCTGGAGCTGATGAAGACCCAGGAAGGCACCATCGTGGACATGTTCAACATGTTCTCGGGCGGTGCGCTGGAACGCTTCAGCCTGTTCGCGCTGAACGTCGTGCCCTACATCTCGGCCTCGATCATCGTGCAGTTGCTCGTGCAGATCATGCCGAGCCTCAAGGCGATCCAGAAAGAAGGCGAGTCCGGCCGTCGGCGCATCACGCAATGGTCGCGTATCGGTGCGATTTTTTTGGCCGTGTTCCAAGCGGCGGGTATTGCGACGGCGCTGCAGGCGTCGGGCGCGAATAACGGCATTCCGGTGGTGTATTCGCCCGGCATGGGCTTCGTGCTGACTGCTGTGGTGTCGCTGACCGCCGGCACGATGTTCCTGATGTGGCTGGGCGAGCAAGTGACCGAGCGCGGCATCGGCAACGGCGTGTCGCTGATCATCTTCGCCGGTATCGTCGCCGGGCTTCCGGGCGCGGTGTTGACCACGCTGGAATCGGTCCGCAACGGCGATATGAATCCGGTGGTGGTGTTGATCATCGCCGCGATCGTGCTGGTGTTCACCTTCTTCGTGGTGTTCGTCGAGCGCGGACAGCGTCGAATCACGGTGAATTACGCGCGTCGCCAAGGCGGCCGCAACGCGTACATGAACCAGACCTCGTTCCTGCCGTTGAAGCTCAACATGTCCGGCGTGATTCCGGCGATCTTCGCGTCGTCGATCATCATGTTCCCGGCGACGGCTTCGCAGTGGTTCAGCGCGACCGGCAACACCAGTTGGTTGCAGAAACTGTCGCAGGCGTTGTCGCCGGGCGAGCCGCTGTACGCGGTTCTGTTCGCCGGCCTGATCATCGGTTTCGCGTTCTTCTACACCGCGCTGGTGTTCAACTCGCAAGAGACCGCGGAGAACCTGAAGAAATCGGGCGCGCTGATTCCGGGCATCCGTCCCGGCAAGGCGACGGCCGACTACATCGACAGCGTGCTCACGCGGTTGACGATGGCGGGCGCGATTTATCTGGTCATCGTCTGCTTGTTGCCGACCTTCATGCAGACCGAGTTGGGCACGTCGTTCTACTTCGGCGGTACGTCGTTGTTGATCGTGGTCGTGGTGGTGATGGACTTCATCGCGCAGGTTCAAGCGCACCTGATGTCGCACCAGTACGAAAGCCTGCTCAAGAAGGCGAATCTGAAAGGCAGTCGCGGCGGCGTGCCGCGCGGCTGATACGCGAATTTCGGCACTGGCGTTCGCGCCGTGCCGCAGGTTCGAGCCTCGGGCTCGGACCGGAGGCTCGACCCGGATGTCTTGGGTCGGGCATCGGCCCGGCGCCGCGGAAGCGGCCCGGGAGGATTGATCGACCGATCCGCTGGGCATGCTCGTGCGAGCGCACCCCGAACGCGGATGGTCACAAGGGCGACTCGCGCGGCGGTTCCGAGCGCGGGTGGTTCCGAGCCAGTGCCGACACCTGAGGAGTGTCGGCCGGCGGCAGCGGCGTTCACGCGTCGCGATCGTCAGCCCGGAGTCGTCGTCGGAGCATGGGCACACTCCCCATGCCGGAAGAACCGGGCGCCCGAACAGGCGCTCGGGCGCCGCGCTGCGGCGTTAGGTCTTCCAAGCGTTTCGGAACCCTGCTAAAATTTCGAGTTCACTTAGCCCTAAGTGCCACATCCGCCGGGAAGCCGGCCGCAAACTGTTTGGAGATTCGCGCATGGCGCGTATTGCAGGTGTCAACCTGCCTGCCCAGAAGCACGTCTGGGTCGGGCTGCAAAGCATCTACGGCATCGGCCGTACTCGTTCGAAAAAGGTCTGCGAATCCGCGGGCGTGAATTCGAGCACCAAGATCCGCGACCTGTCCGAAGCCGAAGTCGAGCGCCTGCGCGCCGAGGTCGGCAAGTTCACGGTCGAGGGCGATCTGCGTCGCGAAATCGGCATCGCCATCAAGCGTCTGATGGACCTGAGCTGCTACCGCGGCCTGCGTCATCGCCGCGGCCTGCCGCTCCGCGGTCAGCGCACCCGGACCAATGCTCGCACCCGTAAGGGTCCGCGCAAGGCCATCAAGAAGTAAGGACTCGCCACCATGGCCAAACCGGCAGCTACCAAGACCAAGAAGAAGATCAAGCGCATCGTCACCGACGGTATCGCGCACGTCCACGCTTCTTTCAACAACACCATCGTGACCATCACCGATCGCCAGGGCAACGCGCTGTCGTGGGCGACGTCCGGCGGTTCCGGCTTCCGCGGTTCGCGCAAGTCGACGCCGTTCGCCGCGCAGGTCGCCGCCGAGAAGGCGGGCAAAGCCGCGCTCGACTACGGCGTCAAGGCGCTGGAAGTGCGGATCAAAGGCCCGGGTCCGGGTCGCGAATCGGCCGTTCGCTCGCTCAACAGCGTCGGCTACAAGATCACCAACATCATCGACGTGACGCCTATCCCGCACAACGGGTGCCGTCCGCCGAAGAAGCGTCGCGTTTAACGCGGCGGCCTGAGGAGCAGACACCACCATGGCTCGTTATATCGGTCCCACCTGCAAATTGGCTCGTCGCGAAGGCGCCGACCTCAGCCTCAAGTCGCCGGCGCGCGCGCTCGACTCGAAGTGCAAATTGGAACAGAAGCCCGGCCAACACGGCGCGGCGCGCAAAGGCAAGCTCTCCGATTACGCCACCCAGCTTCGCGAGAAGCAGAAGGTCAAGCGCATCTACGGTTTGCTGGAGCGTCAGTTCCGCAACTATTACAAAAAAGCCTCGACCAAAAAGGGCAACACCGGCGAAAACCTGCTGCAGATGCTCGAGACCCGTCTCGATAACGTCGTGTATCGCATGGGCTTCGCGGTGACCCGTCCGGCCGCCCGCCAGTTGGTTTCGCACCGCGGCGTGATGGTCAACGGCAAGTCGGTGAATCTGCCGTCTTATCAGGTCAAAGCCGGCGATGCGATCACGCTCTCCGAGCGCGCACAGAAGCAATTGCGCGTGCAGGAAGCCTTGAACGTTTCTTCGACGATGGATCTTTCGCCTTCGTGGATCGAAGTCGACAGCAAGAAGTTCAGCGGCGTGTTCAAGTCGGTGCCCGCGCGCAGCGACTTGCCCGCCGATATCAACGAAGCGCTGATCGTCGAGTTGTACTCGAAGTAATTGCTGGCGACTCGCGCGGGCTCAGTCCTCGCGCGGCGTTCGCTCGGCCCCCACGGCGGCCGCGCTCGTCGCGTCCGCCGCCTCCCTCGCCCGGGGAGGCCCCCAGAGACACCGCCGCGGCCGCGAGGCTCCGGCTCCAGGAGACACCACAAGATGACGGTATCCGCCAACCAGGTCATGCGTCCGCGCGCTCCGCAGATCGAGCGCCTCGCCGGCAACCGCGCCAAGGTCGTGATCGAACCGTTGGAACGCGGCTATGGCCACACCCTCGGCAACGCCCTGCGTCGGGTGTTGCTCTCGTCGATCCCCGGCTTCGCCATCACCGAAGTCGAAATGGACGGCGTGCTGCACGAGTACACCACGGTCGAAGGTCTGCAGGAAGACGTACTGGAAGTGCTGTTGAACCTCAAGGAAGTCGCGATCCGTATGGGCACCGGCGATTCGGCGACCCTGAGCCTCAACAAACAAGGTCCCGGCATCGTCACCGCCAGCGACATCAAAACCGATCATAACGTCGAAATCCTCAACGGCGACCTGGTCATCGCGCACCTCACCAAGGATGCCGCGCTGAACATGCGTCTGAAGATCGAGCGCGGTTTCGGCTACCAGCCGGCCGCCGCCCGTCGTCGCCCGGACGAAGAGACCCGCGCCATCGGCCGTTTGATGCTGGACGCCAGCTTCTCGCCGGTGCGCCGCGTCGCTTACGAAGTCGAAGCCGCGCGCGTCGAACAGCGCACCGACCTCGACAAGCTGGTGCTCGATATCGAAACCAATGGCACGATCGACGCCGAGGAAGCCGTGCGGACCGCCGCCGACATCCTGACCGACCAGTTGTCGGTGTTCGGCGACTTCACCCACCGCGATCGCGGTGCGGCGAAGCCGGCCGCCAGCGGTATCGATCCGATCCTGCTGCGCCCGATCGACGACCTGGAACTGACGGTGCGTTCGGCCAACTGCCTCAAGGCCGAGAGCATCTACTACGTCGGCGACCTGATCCAGAAGACCGAAGTCGAACTGCTCAAGACGCCGAACCTCGGCAAGAAGTCGCTCACCGAGATCAAGGAAGTGTTGGCGCAGCGCGGTTTGTCGCTGGGGATGAAGCTCGAGAACTGGCCGCCGGCCGGCATCGCCTCGCACGGGATGTTGGGCTGACGCATCGCGGGCACGGCATCGCCGCGCCCGAATATCCAAACATGACGGTTCGTGTTCGCGGCTGAGGCCGCATCCGCACGGCCACGATACGATCCATAGGAATCACCACCATGCGCCACCTGAAATCCGGACGCAAATTCAGCCGCACCAGCGCCCATCGCGAAGCGATGTTCCGCAACATGGCGGCTTCGTTGATCAAGCACGGCCTGATCCGCACCACGCTGCCGAAAGCCAAGGAACTGCGTCGCGTCGCCGAGCCGCTGATCACCTTGTCGAAGACCGACGGCGTCGCCAATCGCCGCCTCGCTTTCTCGCGTCTGCGCGACAAGGAAGCGGTCGGGACGTTGTTCACCACCCTCGGCCCGCGTTATCGCGAGCGTCCGGGCGGCTACCTGCGCATCCTGAAGTGCGGTTTCCGCGACGGCGACAATGCGCCGATGGCGTACGTCGAGCTGGTCGACCGTCCGGAAGCGGCGGTCTAAGCAGGCGAGCGGATTCGAGCGGCGCCCGGGCGCCGCGTCGTCCGAAGTTCGGCGACGTTCGTCTCGGTAGATCCGGCCGTTGTACGGTCCTCCGCGGAACGGCGGGACGACACGACAGCCGGGTCTATGCCCCAGAACGGATTCGTCGGAACTCTAAGAGCTTCGCCCACGTCGAAACCCCGGCAATGCCGGGGTTTTTTGCTATCTTGGTGTCGGGGATGCTGCGGCGCAGCAGCGCCGGCGGTCTTCCCTCCCAACACGGTCCTACGACGATGCGTCCGAATCCTTTCCAGTGGTCGTTCCGCATGCAGTTCCTCCTGATCTTCGCCGCATGCGCGGGGATGATCGGTTTCGCGCTGTTCTCCCAAACGCATTGGGAACTCAACCCGTGCCCGCTCTGCATTTTTCAGCGCATCGCCTACGCGGCGTTGGGCGTGGTCTGCCTGATCGGCGGTTTGCATGCGCCGAAGGGTGGGCTGGGTCGCAAGCTCTACGGCGTGCTCGCGCTGATCGCCGGCGGCGCCGGTATCGGTATCGCCGGCCGTCACGTGTGGTTGACGACCTTGCCCGCAGACGAAGTGCCGTCCTGCGGCCCGCCGCTCGAATTCATGATGGAACAGAACCCGCTCGGCGACGCGATCAAGATGGTGCTGACCGGTTCGGGCGAATGCGCGAAGGTCGATTGGGAGATGCTCGGTGTGTCGATGCCGGCCTGGAGCTTGATCGGCTTCGTCGGTTTAACCGTCTTCGCGCTGTACGCCGCGTTCAAGCGCCGCGCATCGCCGTCTTCCCCCTAAGCTTCCGTCCCTGATTCTCAGCCCCCGATTCGATGATGACGCCGCTGCATATGCCGCCGCGTTCGAGAGATACCCCATGAGCCGCAACGATCACCTGCAAGCCGTCGTACAACCGCCGCCGGGATGGAGTCCCGCCAGTTGGAGCGCGCGCCCCGCGCTG
This sequence comes from Lysobacter sp., assembly GCA_020852215.1. Classification (GTDB taxonomy): domain Bacteria; phylum Pseudomonadota; class Gammaproteobacteria; order Xanthomonadales; family Xanthomonadaceae; genus Lysobacter_I. Next base: position 16,262 of record JADZBF010000026.1, read on the forward strand.
CAGCAGCCGACCTACGGCGATGCGAAAGAGCTCGCGGGTGTTCTCGACGAATTGCATGCGTTGCCGCCGCTGGTCACTTCGCGCGAAGTGCTGAATCTGAAGCAGCAACTCGCCGAAGCGCAGGAAGGTAAACGTTTCTTGCTGCAGGGCGGCGACTGCGCCGAAATCTTCGGCGATTGCACGCCGGAAGTGATCTCGAACCGCTTGAAGGTGTTGCTGCAGATGAGCCTCGTGCTCGT
>JADZBF010000027.1 GCA_020852215.1 Lysobacter sp.
ACGCCGTCGAAGCCGGCCTCCAGCGCGTTGCGCGCCGCGGTCGCGAAACCGGCGACGATGCCCGGCAATTCGGCATCGTCCAGCGCACGCGGCATCACGTAATCGACCTTGCCTTTCGGCGTGTAAACCTGATCGTTGTCGATGCGCAGCGCGCTGGGCGCCACCGGCTGGGCGTCGTCGTTGAGGTCGGGGTGGCAGGCGCGGCCGCCGTGCCAGATCTGCAGCACGATCCGTCCGCCCGCGGCGTGTACGGCGTCGGTGACGCGCTTCCAGCCCGCGATCTGCGGCTCGCCGTAGATACCCGGCTCGTGCCAGAAGGCGGAGTTGCCGGCCATCGCCATCGTCGCCTCGGCGATGATCAGGCCCGCGCTGGCGCGTTGCGCGTAATACTCGGCCATCAACGCGCCGGGCACGTGATCGGTTTCGGCGCGGCAGCGGGTGAGCGGCGCCATCAGGATACGGTTGGGCAGGCGCAAGTCGCCTGCCTGCAGCGGAGCGAAGAGGGAATCCATCGACGGAACGATCCTGCGTGAAGGGCAGGCAGTGTCGCCTGCGCTCGCGGTCTGCGCCATGCGCATCCGCGGAACGATGCGGCGCGCGGATCGCACTGGAATTCCGACGAAAAACGCCACCGGCCGCCGAGTCGGCGACCGGTGGCGCTTCGTTTTTGATACGACGCTTCTAGGGCTATTGCCGTTCCAGCGAGAAATGCACCGGCACGATGCCGTAGACCTGGATCGCTTGTCCGTTCTGCATGGCCGGGCGGAATTTCCAACGTTTCAGCACTTGTCGCTTCGCTGCGTCGTCGAGCTTGCGATGGCCGCTGCTGCGCTGAATCTCCACCGAGAGCGGTTTGCCATCCACATCCACCAGCACTTTGAGATACACCGGTCCCTGCAGGCCGTCCATCAGCGCATCGCGCGGATACGGGGGCGGCGGCGCCGTGGCGTATTCCAGACTGGAGGCGGCTTGCACCGGAACGATCGGTGGGCCGATGGGCTCGTCCACGATCCGTTCGACGACTTGCGGCTCGACGTATTCGGTGCCGTCGGGCACCACGATATCGTTCTGCGTCGCGACAGTCTGCGGCGTCGGTGGTTGTTTGACGATGTCAGGCTTCGATTTCGTAGTGGGTTGCACGACCTTCACTTCGATCGGTTTGTCCGGTTTCGGTTGGGGATCTTTGGGTACCTTCCATATGGGATAAGACGTTTCGGTATCCGGCCGCGTCGTCGGCATCGGCGCCGACACCGGCACCAGCAGCAGCATCAGCGCGGCGATGTTGAGGGTCATCGCGGCGGCCATGCCGGCGATACGACCGATGTCCAGGGAAAGCGGCGCCGTCTGCGCGCGCGGTAGCGAGGAATGGCGTTGGCTCAGGACCATCGGGCACCTCCAGCGGTTGGGGACAGTGGTTCCAACGCATGGGGTCGCCGAGCGGGGTTGCCCGCATCGAAATTTTTTTCGGGCCGCGCTTCCGGCCTTCCAGCTTCCGGTACCCGCAAAACGACGACACCCGCCGAAGCGGGTGTCGAGGGAAGCATCGGGATGTTTTCGCGCGCGAGGCGCGTCTTGCGATCAGCGTCCCAATTCAAACACCACGTTGAGATTGGCCGAGAGGGTGCTTTCGCCCGGCGACACCGGCGATTCCATCGCGTCCATCGCCATCGTTTTGGCGGCCATCCGCAGCATCACCGGCGGCTGATAACCCGTGCCTTCGTCGATGCTGACGATCCGGCGCACGCGCAGGCCCAGGGTCTTGGCGTACATCTCGGCGCGCGCCTGCGCTTTGGCCAAGGCGTTGCGGCGGGCTTCGTCGTAGGCCTCTTCGGGCTGGTCGATCTCGAAATTCGGGCCGTTGACTTGATTGGCGCCGCTGGCGACCAAGGCGTCCAACACCTTGCCGAGCTTGGCGATGTCGCGGACTTTCAAGTTCACCGTGTTGCTGGCTTGATAGCCGGTGATGACCGGCGGTTTGTTCTCGGCATAGCGGTATTGCGGATAGATGCTGATGCCCGAGGTCTGCACATCGCGCTCGGCGATGCCGGCCGCTTTCACCGCGGACATCACCTTGTTCATCTCTTCGGCGTTGGCGCGCAGGGCGCCGTTGGCGTCCGCGGCCTGGGTGACCACGCCGGTGGACATCGTCGCCACATCCGGCACGCGGGTGGCTTTGGCTTCGGCCGAGACCGAGAGCAGGGTGCCATCGGTGGTGGTGGAGGCGGGAGCGGCGACTTGCGCGGAAGCGTTCATGACGACGGAACCTATAGCGAGGAAAGTGACGAGCGAGGACGCGAAGACGCGCTGGGACAGAGCGAGGCGGGGGAGGACGGGGTGTCGCATGCGAGCGGATCTCCATTCGGTGACGGGCGGTGCGCCCGATGTCGCGAGTGAACGGGCGGTGAGCCGATCCGGGGTCGGGACGGGCGCGTCGCCGATCGCGTCCCCGGCTCGCCGCGGGCTCGGGGTATCCTACTCGGATGCTGCATCTTGCCTCGAAATCCCCCCGCCGTCGTGAACTGTTGCTCAGGCACGGTTTCGACTTCGGCATCGTCGATCTGGATATCCCCGAACACCCCGCACCCGGCGAATCGCCGGAGGACTACGTGCGCCGGGTCGCCCGCGAGAAGGCCGGCGCCGGCCTGCTGCGCCTGGTCGGGCAAGCCGATGCGGTGGTGCTCGGCGCCGATACCGAGGTGGCCTTGGACGATCGCATCTTCGGCAAACCCGTCGACGCCGACGAAGCCGCGGCGATGTTGCGCGCGCTCTCGGGCCGCACGCATCGGGTGATTTCTTCGGTTGCGGTGGTGTCCGCCGCGCGCGAGGTGCAGACCACCAGCGTGACCGAGGTGCGCTTCGCGGCGCTGGACGACGCGCGCATCGCCGAGTATCTGGACAGCGGCGAGTGGAAGGGCAAAGCCGGCGCCTACGCGATCCAAGGCCGCGCCGAAGCCTTCGTCGCGCATCTGTCCGGCAGTTATTCGGGCGTGATGGGATTGCCGATGTTCGAGACCGTCGCGCTGTTGCGCGAATTCGGCGTGCGTCGCGATGTCGCCGCCGCCGAGGCTGTCGCATGACCGAGGAAATCCTGGTCAACGTGACCCCGCGCGAAACGCGGGTGGCCGTGGTCGAAAACGGCATGCTGCAGGAACTGCATATCGAACGCGGCTGGCGTCGCGGCGTGGTCGGCAACATCTACAAAGGCCGGGTGCAGCGGGTGATGCCGGGGATGCAGGCCGCGTTCGTGGAAATCGGCCTGGACCGCGCGGCGTTTTTGCACGCCAACGATATTTTTCGCACCGTGGCGGCGGTGGGCGAACGCGCCGTCGAGACGACGCTCGAGCGCGCGCTCGAAACTACGCTGGAACGTACGATCGAAGGCGCGCTGGAAAGCGACGCTACGACGACAGCGCCCGCGACCGTCTTGCCCGGACCGACGCCGCCGCAGGCGGTGCCGCCGATCAGCGAATTGCTGCGCGAAGGCCAAGAGATCGTGGTTCAAGTGGTGAAGGACCCGATCGGCAGCAAAGGCGCGCGCCTGACCACCCAGATCAGCATTCCTTCGCGCTATCTCGTGTTGTTGCCGCAATCGCGCGTGATCGGCGTGTCCTCGCGGATCGAAGACGAGAGCGAACGTCAACGGCTGAAAGCCTTGGTCGCCGCACAAGGACAAGTCGCGCCGAACGGGTTCGCGACCGCGCCGTCGGCGCCGACCACGCCCGGCTACATCGTGCGCACCAATGCCGAAGGGCAGCCCGAGGAAGCGCTGGCCGAGGACATCGGCTACTTGCGTCGCGTATGGATTCTGGTCGAACAGAACGTGCGTCAAGCCCGCGTCGGCAGTTGCGTTTACGAGGATTTGACCTTGCCGATGCGCGCGGTGCGCGACTTGCTGCGCCGCGATGTGGAGAAGGTGAAAGTCGATTCGCGCGAGACCTGCGACAGGTTGCGCGATTTCGCCGCGCAGTACATGCCCGGGTTGGCGGAGAAGATCGAGCATTACAGCGGCGCACGCCCGGTATTCGATCTGTATGGCGTGGAAGACGAGATCCAACGCGCGCTCAACAAGGAAGTGCCGCTGAAATCCGGCGGTTATCTGGTGATCGACCAGACCGAGGCGATGACCACGGTCGACGTGAATACCGGCTCGTTCCTCGGCCAGCGCAATTTGGAGGAGACCGTCTACCGCACCAATCTCGAGGCGGCGCAGGCGGTCGCGCGACAACTGCGGCTGCGCAATTTGGGCGGCATCATCATCATCGATTTCATCGACATGATCGATCCGGAACACCGGCGACAAGTGTTGCGCACGCTGGAGAAATCGCTGTCGAAGGATCATGCCAAGACCACGGTCTACGATTTTTCGCCGTTGGGTTTGGTCGAGATGACCCGCAAACGCACGGTCGAGAGCCTGCAGCGGCAATTGTCCGAGCCCTGCCACGAATGCGGCGGCCGCGGCATGCTCAAGACCGCCGAAACCGTGACGTACGAGATTTTCCGCGAGATCACCCGCGCCGTGCGCCAATTCGAAGCTGAACGTTTGTTGGTCATCGCCTCGCCGAAAGTGGTGGCACGCATCACCGAGGAGGAATCGCCGGCGGTGGCGGAATTGGAGGAATTCCTCGGCAAAACCATTCGTTTCCAAGCGGACGAGCAATACACGCAGGAGCAGTTCGATGTGGTGCTTCTGTAAATCCGGGAATCGGGAATCGGGAATGGGGAATCGTAAGAGCCGAGCGATTCGCCGCTCTACGCGGTCACAGAGTGTCGCGGATTGCCGTTTTTCCCGGCGGAGTGCATTGAAGCCCGAATTTTGTGTGCGATCCGACACAGTGCGCTCTCGACGGCTCTTCCGATTCCCGATTCCCCATTCCCGATTCCCGGCTCTTAGCGGAGCCACCGCCTGATGCCGACCAAGATTCGCCGTCGGTTGCGTCTCGCTCGCCGCGGTTTGTGGTACGCGGTCGCGGTGTCGTTGGTGCTGGTGGCGTTGGCCGTGGGCATCGTCAGTCAAGTGCGGCCGCTCGCCGAGCGTCATCCGGATCGCATCGCGGAATGGCTGAGCGCGCGCGCCGGTCGTCCCATCGCGTTCGATCGCGTGCGCACCGCGTGGACGCGACGCGGGCCCTTGTTGCGGCTCGACGGCTTACGCGTGGGCGAGGGCAAAGATGCGATTCCGATCGGCGCCGCTGAGATTTTGGTGTCGCAGTACGCGGGATTGTTGCCGGGCCGCTCGTTCACCGAATTGCGCGTGCGCAATCTCGAATTGACGCTGGAACGCAGCGACGATGGGCGCTGGGACGTGCGCGGTTTGCCCGGCCAAGGGCAGGGCGGCGATCCTCTGTCGCAGTTGGAAGGTTTGGGCGAACTGCAAGTGATCGACGCCCAACTCGGCATCGTCGCGCCGTCGTTGAAGATCGATGCGCGCATTCCCGATGTCGATTTGCGCGTGCGCGTGAGCGGTTCGCGCGTGCGCGCCGGCGCGCGGGCGTCGATGCGCGAGGACGCGTCGGACGAAGACGCTTCGGATGAAGAACTCGCGCCGATCGACGTGGCCTTCGACTTCGATCGCGAGCGTGGCGACGGTCGCGCGTACGCTGCGGCGAAGCGTACCGATCTGTCGGCCTGGTCGCCGTTGTTGCGCGCGTTGGGTGTCGCCGCCACCGCAGGCAACGGTCGTGTCGAAGCATGGGCCACGTTGCGCGCGCATCAGATCGTCGGCATGAGCGTGGACGCCGAGTTGAAGGATGTGCGTTTGCGCGGCGCGGCGTTCCCTGCGCGGAATTCTGCTGTTTCGGCGACATCGACAACTGCAGCGGCTCCGTCGGCGGGAAGCGTTGCCGAAGCCGCGCCGCAAGCGGCGTTCGCGGAGGTCAAGACCGTCGCGCATTGGCGTGCCGAAGGCGGTCGCTGGCGCTTGGACGCGCCACAGTTGCGCGTGCATGTCGCCGAACAGGATAAGCCGCTCGTGCTCGACGGCTTGTTGATCGCGGGCGGTCGTCGTTATGGTTTGCTCGCTGAACGCATCGACGCCGCGCCGCTGTTCGCGGTCGCGGCGCTGAGCGATCGACTCGATCCGGGCTTGCGCCGTTGGCTCACGAAGGCGCGTCCCGGCGCGGTGCTGGAGCGCGTGGAAGTGAGCGGCGAACGCGACGGCGCGTTGCGCGCGCGCGCCGATGTGCGCGATTTGCGCATCGCGGCCGTCGGCGATGCGATCGGTATTTCGGGCCTCAGCGGTTCCCTGCGCGGTGATG
>JADZBF010000028.1 GCA_020852215.1 Lysobacter sp.
CGAACAAGCTCGCCGACGTAAAGGCGTTCTACAGCGATGAGCAGGTCAGCCACGAACTGCAGGTCAACTACGATGGCGGCGGTCGCTATCGCGGCGTGGTCGGTCTGTACGCCTTCAACGGCGAAGCCGGCGGCCGCGTGCTGAACAACTTCTTCAACCTGCTGTTCGGCGATACCCAGGGCAAAGTGCTGACCGAAAGCGTCGCGGTTTACGCCGATTGGACGTTCGACCTCACCGACGCCCTGAAGCTTGATGTCGGCGCGCGTTACACCGACGAAGACAAGAGCGCGCGCGTGCTGAACCGCGGCTATTCCGACGCCACGTTCACGCGTCCGATTTCGACCGCCGCGAACTTCGACAAGAGCATCAACTTCGAGAACTTCTCGCCGAAGGTCTCGCTCGACTACCAAGTCAACGACAACGTCATGATCTACGGCCTCGCCAGCCGCGGCTTCAAGTCGGGCGGCTACAACATCCGCGCGCAAGCCGTGGCGGTGCCGCGCTCGGCCGAGCCGTTCGACGACGAGCAGGTCGACAGCTTCGAAGTCGGCAGCAAGATGTCGTTCTTCGATCAACGTCTGTTCCTGAATCTCTCCGCGTTCCACAACACCTACAAAGACATTCAGTTGTCGGTGTTCACCGCCTACGACAGCAACGGCGACGGCACCGACGATGCGTTCTTCGGCGACTTCACCAATGCCGGCGAAGGCACGGTCAATGGTTTTGAAGCGGAATACCAGTGGCTGCCGACCAGCAATTGGCTGATCTCGGGCAACTTCGCATGGCTCGACGCGAAGTACGACGAATACATCTTCAAGAACGTCAACATCGCCGACCAGCAGGAATTCACCAACGCTCCGGAATTCTCCGGTGCGGTGAACGTCGAATATCGCCTGCCGCTGTCGAACGGCGGCAACTTCTCGGCGCGTTTCGGCTACAGCTACCAGGACGATGTGGTCGCCACCACCGAAGTGGTGCGCGATCCGGTGACCGGCGCCACCGCGGTGCCGATCACGCAGGACGGCTACGGCTTGATCAACGCGGGCGTGATCTGGAAGTTCAACGATGCGTGGACCTTCTCGCTGCAGGGCAGCAACCTCGCCGACGAGGAATACCTGACCACCGGCTACAACCTGGTCTCCGCGCTGGGCGTCATGACCGGCTTCTATGGCCCGCCGCGTCAATACAGCTTGACCGCCCGTTACGATTTCTGATCGGTCGAGGCATCGCCGTTCCGCATCGCGACCGGTCCCGCATCGGTCGCGAGACGGACGACACCGCAAACGCCGCGCGAAAGCGCGGCGTTTGTGCATGAACCTCGAAAACACCGGCCTGGTATTTTTCGAAGTGAGGTAGGCAGGCGGCTTGGTTCTCGCCTACTTGCAAATTCAAGCATGAGTTTGTGGCTTCCCTTCTCCCCGCAAGCGGGGGCTTATCTTTTTTCTTCTCCCCGCAAGCGGGGAGAAGGTGGCGCAACGCGCCGGATGAGGGGCCGGCGAGACGCTTCGTTACCGCGCTCCAAACCGTGCGCTAACAGCGCCCCTCCCCCGGCCTTCGGCCACCCTCTCCCCGCACGGCGGGGAGAGGATGACGTCGCCGACGCGTGGCCGCGAATCTGCTTGGTGCATGCCTCTCGCCGCATGCGTTTCAGCGCATACCTCACAACGCATGCCCCACCGGGGGGGTGAGTAGGCTGTCTTAGCGGTTCCCGTGCGTTATGCTGCCGCGAATTCCATCGGCGAGCTCTTCGTGCCGTGATTTCCGGACAAACGACATCAAGGCCATGCTGAGCGTCGGCGGCGTCATTCTCGCCGCGCTGGTCTGGCTCGGCCTGATGTTCGCGGTCGCGGTCTACGGCGAACGGCGCCCTCAAGCGTTCGCGCGCGCTTGGCCCGAGGTCTACGTCCTCTCGCTCGCGGTTTACTGCACGTCCTGGACGTTCTTCGGCACGGTGACGCAGGCCGCGCGTTCCGGCTGGCCGCTGCCGCCCACGTTCGTCGGCACCATTCTGTTGTATCTGTTCGGCATCGGCGCCTTGACCAAGCTCGTCCGCTTGGTGCGCGAAAGCAACAGCACCTCGATCGCCGATTTCATCGCCAGCCGTCTTGGTCGCGACGGCTGGCTCGCGGCCGCCGTCACCTTCGTCGCCGTGCTCGGCATCGTGCCGTACATCGCGCTGCAACTGAAAGCCGTGGCGATGAGCTTCGCGTTGCTGGTGCGCGACGACACCGCGCAAGTGCCCGCATGGCAGGACAGCGCGCTGTACGTCGCGCTCGCGATGGCCGCGTTCGCGATGCTGTTCGGCACCCGCAGCGCCAGCGCGGCCGAACACAACCGGGGTTTGATCCTGGCGATGGCGTTCGAGGCGCTGCTCAAGCTCACCGCGATGTTGGCGCTGGGCATCTACGTGATCGGTTTGCCGACCACGCCGTCCGCGATCGATCTGGTGCGTCCGCAAGCCGGCGATTTGTCGGGATTCGCGCCGCTGGTGCTGCTCGGCGTGCTGGCGATGTTCACCTTGCCGCATCAATTCCATGTCGGCGCGGTCGAATGCCGCGACGAGCGCCATGTGCTGCGCGCGCGCTGGTTATTCCCGCTGTATTTGTTGCTGATCGCCTTGCCGGTGCTGCCGCTGGCGCGCGCCGGCGATGCGCTGCTGGCCGGGCGCGGCGTGCCGTCGGATCTGTACGTGTTGGCGCTGCCGCTGTCGCAAGGCAACGATGCGCTGGCGTTGCTCGCGTTTCTCGGCGGTTTGAGCGCGGGCACCGGCATGGTCATCGTCAGTACGCTGACGCTGAGCTTGATGATCGGCAACCACTGGCTCACGCCGCTGTGGCTGCGCGGCGCG
>JADZBF010000029.1 GCA_020852215.1 Lysobacter sp.
GAGCGCCGCTTCGATCTGCAGCGCGATACCGGAAAACCCCTGCGCGATGCCGTCGTGCAGCTCGGCCGCGATTCTGGCCCGCTCTTCCATCACCGCATAGCGCGATTTCAACACCGAAACCCGCACGCGATGGAATCCGTACACCGCCACGGCCGTCAACGCGATCAGCAGCGCCTTGAACCAGAGCGTCTGGTGGAAGAACGGTGCGATGCGGAGCGTCACCGATTCGACCTTGCCGATCCATCGCCCTTCGTCGTTGCTGGCCATCATTTCCAATATGTGCGAGCCCGGGGGCAGATTCCCCAGATGCACGGTTCTTTCGCCGTGCAGAATTTTCCAATCGGGATCGAATCCTCGGATCCTGTAGCGGACAAGGATGGATTTCCCGTCGATGAGGTCGGGAGCGCTGACATCGATCTCGATCGCGCGCGTCCCTTTGGCGAAGACCAGCGATCGGTTGCCCATCCGCTCGAACGACGCATCGGCGCGCACATCGTCCACATGCACGCGCGGCGCGGCGCGGACCGCCGTTTGCGCCTGCGGACCGATGCGCGCCACGCCGCCGGAAGTCGCGAACCACAGCGACCCATCGCCGGCGAGCGTCGCCGCCGGCTGTTGTCCGCCGCTGGTTTCTTCGTACGCCAAACCATGCGTGCGACCGTAGGCTTTCGCGGGCACTGGCGTCGCGTCGCCTTCCTCGCGCGCCGTCAGCGCCTCTTCGCGCACTCGATAGATCCCGGAGTTGGTCAGAAACCAAAGAAACCCACCACGCCCACGAATCATTGCGTTCAGATTGTTTTTGGGGAAACCGATGACCTCGTGAAAATGCTTCGTCCGGCCGCCTCGGGCCAGGAACGCGCCATCGCCGTACGTCGCGATCCAGAATCCAGCGTCCGCCGCGTGCGCGAATCCGCTGACCCACTTGCCGCGCAATGCATTCGCGTAGGGATGATCGACCAATCGCCCTCGTTCGATCAGGCGCAGGCTGTCGACGCCGCCCACCCAGATCTCGCCGGGCGCCCGCTCGAAGAGCGCGATCGACATCGGACCGACTTCCGCCGGATCCAGCGCATGCACCCGGCCATCGCGGATCGCCATCACGCCATGGGTCGTGGCCGCGAAAACATCGCCATCTTTCCCGGTCTGCAGCGCGAGGATATTCCTGTTCGGAGGCAATGTACCCCGATCGATCTCGATCGCCTCGCCGGAAGCCACATCGACCAGACGCAAGGAAGGTTGCGACACCACCAGGCCCCTGCCCGCATACATCCCGAAAGCGAGCCCCTCCCGCAGAAGATTCGGCTTTCCGGACCACACGAATGCGTTCGTGACGCTGGAATACTCGGCGACGCCATGCGTCGTGGCGATGTGGATGCGACCGTCGGGCGACTCGGCCACCGAATTCACGTATCCCAGCGGCTTTCCGTCTGCTAATTCGAAAAACTCCACTTCCGGCTGTCGCAGTCGAATCAGCCCTTGCTTGTCGGTGCCGATCCAGATCGACCCATCGCGCGCCTGGAACACGTCGCGCACCACGCCATCCAGACGCTCGAAGCGTTGCGCCATCGCGACGCTCTCGCCGTCGGGCATCACCGCGATCAATCCGCGATCGAGCGTGGCCAGCCAGACCGTGCCTGAAGCGTCCACCATCACGTCGGCGATATCGGGAATCTTCTCGAATGCGATCCTGCGCGGCGGGGCGCGGCGCTCGATAAGATGCACGCCGCTGCCCCAGTCGAAAACGGCGATGCCGCCACGGGTCTGCCAAAGCCTGGAAAAGCGCTTGGCATCGGGCATGGCGCTGTCGCGGGCGGCGGCCAAGCCCGCGGCGTACTCGCGAACGCCTTTTGTACCGCGTCGGATGTACGAAACGGAATCGCCAGCCGATACACCCAGGAACGTCACCGGCTGGCCGCGGTCGACGATATCGGCATCAAAGACGTATCCCTTCGGCGATGGGCGAATGCGCGCCATGCCGATATTCGTGCCTGCCCATACGTCGCCGTCGGCGCCCAGCGCGAGATTGATTACGATCCACTCTTCGTCGACGGGCGCGGCGACACGATGCCATCCGTTCGCGTCTTTGTAATAAACGCCACCGGTGAGCGTAGCGACCCACAGACGCCCGGCCGAATCCACATCGAGTTTGGTGATGATGTCGGATTCGAGGATCGGCAAGGTTCGCCGATTGAAGAGCTTGAAGCGCGCCCCGTCGTAACGCGCGAGCCCCTCAGCGGTCGCGACCCAGAGAAACCCGTCGGGCGTCTGCGCGATGTCGGCGATCGTGTTGCTCGGAAGGCCGTCCTCTCGAGTCCATTGCGTGGAATGGAAACGTTGCGCGAAGCCGTTCGCTGCCGCGAAATCGCATACCGTCACAAGCAGAACGAGCGCGAAGCGCATCAAGACGGTCCACGGTCCGCGCTGCGGGCGAGAACCGTGCCGCGCCCGTGAGCGGGCGATCGCGGCGCGAGATGCAGACATCGAATCGTCCGCGTCGATGGTGGGCATTGACTTGGTCGGCATCATGCGGGGACCCGGTTCGATCGAACCCGCGGCACGCCCCCATGCGTGTCGCGGACCGCTTTTCGGCGTCTGTGGCAGGACCACGGACGATAGCGTATAACATGGTCGTATCGCAGCCTACGCGAGCCTTCGCTCGCGGAAGCCGCCGCCACGCCACGAAACGCACCGCCATGCGTCGATCCCCGCCCACGGTCGCCAATGTCGTTCTGATCGAAGACCATCTGATCGTTCGCGACGGCATCCGCGCGCTGCTGTCGATGCGACAGGATCTTCGCGTCGTCGGCGAAGCCGGCGATGGCGCGGAAGGTTTGGCGCTGGTGAACGCATGCCGCCCGGATCTGGTCTTGGCCGATCTGAATTTGCCCGAACTCGACGGGGTCGAACTCATCGCGCGCGCCAAACCGACGACATCGTCGAAATTCATCGTGCTGACCAGCTCCCACGACGAAGATCGCGCGAAACGTGCCAACGCCGCCGGCGCCGATGCCTTCCTGCTCAAGACATGCTCACGCGCCGAGCTGTACGGCGCCATCGATCATGTGCTGCGTTTCGACGACCCGCTGTCGCAACTGATCGCGAGCGAAAATCCGAACTCGCCGGTCACCGCAGCCGAATTGCGCGTGCTGGTCGCGATC
>JADZBF010000030.1 GCA_020852215.1 Lysobacter sp.
AACACGAGTTTCGACGGCCCGCCGACCAGTTTGAGCACCAGTTCGGCCAACTGCAGCATGGTGAACTCGCCGGGATTACCGAGATTCATCGGTCCGGTGAAGCCCGCTTCGGTGTTCATGAAGCGCACGAAGCCTTCGATCAGATCGTCGACGTAACAAAAACTGCGGGTTTGCTGACCGTCGCCGTAGATGGTGATGTCCTGGCCGCGCAGCGCCTGCACGATAAAGTTGCTGACCACGCGGCCGTCGTTGGGGTGCATGCGCGGGCCGTAGGTGTTGAAGATGCGCACGACCTTGATGTCGAGGTTGTGTTGGCGGTGGTAATCGAAGAACAAGGTTTCCGCGCAGCGTTTGCCTTCATCGTAGCAACTGCGGATGCCGATCGGATTCACGCGGCCCCAATAGCCTTCGGGCTGCGGATGCACTTCCGGGTCGCCGTAGACCTCGCTGGTGGATGCCTGAAAGATGCGCGCGCGCAAACGCTTCGCCAGCCCCAGCATATTGATCGCGCCGTGGACGCTGGTCTTTGTGGTCTGCACCGGATCGTGTTGGTAATGGACCGGCGAGGCGGGGCAAGCGAGGTTGTAGATCTGATCCACTTCCACGAACAGCGGAAACGTCACGTCGTGGCGCATCAGCTCGAAATACGGGTGATTCAACCGATGCGCGATATTGCGTTTGCTGCCGGTGAAAAAATTATCGACGCAAAGCACGTCGTGGCCGTCGTCGAGCAGGCGGTCGCACAGATGCGAGCCGAGAAAACCGGCGCCGCCGGTGACGAGGATTCGGGCCATTGCGTGCAACTCCGGGAGCGGGGACGTGGCCGCGCGCCGAAGACCATGCCCGGGGCCGGCCGTTATTCTGGTCCATCGCGTCGGGGATGGCGAGCGAGGACCCGCTTTTGTGGGAGGGCCGGCAGGCCCGATCACCACCGCTAAGATTCTATCGGGCCTGCCGGCCCTCCCACAAAACCTCACTCCACCTTCCGCCCGTTCTGCAGCAGCCACAGCATGATGGTTTTCTGGCGCACGTAATTGGCGCGGACGTAGGCGTAGACCAAACCGTGCCAGCCGTCGAGAAAGCCGAGGCGAAACACGTAGCCGCGCCAGAACCGCCACGCGGGCGAGAACACCAATTTCGCCAGCGAGGCGCGTTTGCCGCGGGCGAATTCGTGCTCGGCCATCATCCGCGCGTAACGCTCGGTTTTCTGCAATTGCTGCATCAGCGAGCGGTACGGGAAGTGGATCAGATCGCCCGGCAGTGTTTTCACCGCGCCGTTGACGCTCGCCGCCTCGTGGATTTCGCGATCGCCGCGCCAGCCGCCACGACGGCGGTCGAACAGACGCAGCACGCGGTCCGGGTAGGCGTTGCCGCGGCGCAGGAATTTGCCGAAATACTCGCTCAGCCGCGCGAAGCGATACCCCGCCGCATCGGCGAAACCGCGGTCGCGCGCGGCCTCGATCGCGGCGCGCAGTTCCGGGCTCACGCGTTCGTCGGCGTCCAGGCACAGCACCCAATCGTGCGCGGCCTGTTCGATCGCGAACTGCTTCTGGCTGCGAAAACCGTCGAACGGCCGCTGCAGCACCCGTGCGCCGACGCGTTCGCAAATCCCGCGGGTATCGTCGGCCGAGCCGGAATCGACCACGACGATTTCGTCGCAAAAGGCGAGCGAGGCGAGGCAATCGCCGATACGATCGGCCTCGTTGAACGCGATAATGACCGCCGAGAGACCGGGGCGGTTTGGATTCGGCGCCGAAACGGCGGAGGGTGGGAACGTACTGATGGCGGATGACCTGTTGTTCGCGACCGAGCGTTACGCGCTGCCCATCCTGCAGCCGTTGGCCGATGCCCTGCAAGCGGGCGGCCACACCGCGCATGCGTGGTTCGAGGACGGCGCGGCCGGCGCGACGCTGCCGCCGCCGGTGCGCATGCTGGGCTTGCGCGAGGCGGTGGCCCTGCGGCCGCGCGCGGTGTATTCCGCCGCGAATTGGGTACCGACCTTCCTGACCGGGCCGAAAGTGCAGCTTTTCCATGGGTTCAACGTCGAGAAGCGCGACGATGCCCGCGGCCATTTTCGCGTGCGCGGCCTGTTCGATCTGTATTGCACCCAAGGCCCGGCCACCACCGCACCGTTTCGCGCCTTGGCGGCGGCGCATCCGCATTTCGCCGTGGTCGAAACCGGCTGGCCCAAGCTCGACCCGCTGTTCCGCGACGACGGCGGCGCGTCCGCCGCGTTACGCGCGCCCGCGCAGGGGCGGCCGGTGGCGTTGTTCGCGTCCACCTTCACCGAACGCCTCAGCGCCGCGCCGCATCTGTACGACGCCATCGCCGCCGATATCGCGCGCGGCGAACGCTATTGGCTGCTCACCCTGCACCCGAAATGCGCGCCGGAATTATTCGCGCGTTACCGCGGCTTGGTCGGACCGAACGCCGCGTTCGTCGAGACCGAAGCGCTGATGGCGGCGCAGCGCGCGGCGGATGTGCTCGTGGCCGACACCACATCGGTAGTGTCGGAATTCGTGGTGCAGCACAAGCCGGTGATTACGCTGCGCAATCGCGCGCCGAAACCGCACATGCTGGATTTCGACGACCCCAAGCGCTTACCCGAGATGCTGGAACGCGCGTTCGCGCCGAGCGACGCACTACGCGAGGCGATTGTGGCCTACGCCGATGCGATTCATCCGTATCGCGACGGGCGTTCGTCCGAACGCGTGATCGCCGCGACCGAGGATTTGATCGCCGGCAAACTCGGCCGCTTGCGCGGCAAAC
>JADZBF010000031.1 GCA_020852215.1 Lysobacter sp.
CGACGATCTGCGCGGCCGCGCGCGTCGACGCTTTCGCGGGGTCGTCGCGGCCGCCTTCGATCAACACCCAATCGCCCACCGCCGCGCGGTCTTGCGGGGCGAACCGGCGGCGCAGCCACTCCGGCGGGGCGTCGGCGGTTCGCAGCCGGTCTGCGGCTTCGGCGACCACGTAACCGGAGCGATGCTGCTCGACCACGCGCGCCGGGCGGGCGGCGGGGTGAGCGGCGAGCAGAGCGATCCAAGCCTCGGCGTCGGGCGTCTCTGCGGGCGGATCGGCCAGCGGCCAGCCGATGGCGCGCAAGGCGACGCTCGCATCGCCGGCTGCGGTGGGCGTGGCGGTCAAGCCGAGGGCGTGCGTGCGGGCATTCGCGGATTCTAGCCCGCGACCCGGCCGGCCGCGCGGCGATCGGGCGTCGGCGTCCCGCCCGCGTGGGCGGCGATCGGTCGCGACGACAGCCCAAGGCGGGGTGTGCCCGGGTTCCGCAAACTGCTAGTCTGGCGGCCGTTTTCGCCGCACTGCCGTACTGTCTCCGATGCCGCACACCAGCCTCAAAACCCGCGAACGCCTGTCCGAAGTCCGTTATGAAATCCGCGGCGAACTCGCCCGGCGCGCGCGCGAGTTGGAGGGGCAGGGTCGGCATCTGATCAAGCTGAACATCGGCAACCCGGGCGCCTTCGGCTTCCGCGCGCCGGAGCATCTGCAGCGCGCCATCGCCGATCGCATCGCCGAAACCGACCCCTACACCCATCAGCAGGGCTTGCCTGCCGCGCGCGAAGCCGTCGCTGCGTTCCACAAACAACGCGGCACGCCGAATGCGTCGCCCGAGCGCGTGTTCATCGGCAACGGCGTCAGCGAATTGATCGACCTGAGCCTGCGCGCGCTGCTCAATCCGGGCGACGAAGTGCTGCTGCCCTCGCCCGATTACCCGCTGTGGTCGGCGGCCACCATCCTCAACGACGGCCGCCCGGTGTACTACCGTTGCACGCCGGAGAATGGTTTTTTGCCGGACCCGGACGAAATCGCGTCGCTGGTGTCTTCGCGCACCCGCGCCATCGTGCTGATCAATCCGAACAATCCCACCGGCGCGAACTACCCGCGCGCGTTGTTGGAGCGCATCGTCGCCATTGCGCAGAAGCATGGTCTGCTGCTGATGGCCGACGAGATCTACGATCACATCCTGTACGACGACCATGCGTTCCAACCGCTGGCGCCGTTGGCCGGCGATTTGCCGTGCCTGTCGTTCGGCGGTTTGTCGAAAGTGCATCGCGCCTGCGGTTGGCGCGTGGGTTGGGCGGTGCTCAGCGGCGATCCGCTGGCGAGCGGCGACTTCCATCACGCGATGGATTTGCTCGGCGCCTTGCGCCTGTGCGCGAACGTGCCGGGACAGTTCGCGATCGAAGCCGCGCTGCACGGCCCCGACACCATCGGCGGGTTGACCGCGCCGGGTGGACGCTTGTACGAAACCCGCCGCGCGCTGATCGAATGCTGCGAAGCCAGCGAACATCTGGAACTGGTCGCGCCGGCCGGTGCCTTGTACGGCTTCCCGGCGGTGGTCGGCGACGCCGCGAAGCCCTTCGACGGCACGCCTTTCGACGATCACGCGTTCGCGTTGGAAATGCTGGAAACCGAGGACGTGCTGATCGTGCCGGGCTCCAGTTTCAATGTGCCCGAACGCAATCATTTCCGCGTCACTTTGCTGCCCGAAGCGGCGACCTTGCGCGAAGTGTTCGCGCGCATCGATCGCGTACTGTCGCGTCGCGCCAAGACCGCCGCGCAGCGCGCCGCAGTCGCGTGAGCGTGGCTGCGGCCGTCGTCTCCGGTTTGACCGCGGCCGCCGTCTCGATGAGCATCGCGTCGATCAGCGCCGCCACGACCGGGGCCTCCGCGAATGCCGATGCGGCGAGCGCAGGCTCCGACGAAATGCCGGCGATGACGGCTCGAATCTCGTACCTCGCGCTGGGCGATAGTTACACCATCGGCGAGGGCGTCGCGCCCGAAGGCCGCTGGCCCGCGCAGCTCGCCGCCGCCCTGCGCGAACGCGGCATCGCGATTGACGACCCGCGCATCGTCGCGCGCACCGGCTGGACGACGGACGAATTGTCCGCCGCGATCGATGCGGAATTCGGCGGCGCGCATGCTCGCAGCGAAAGCGATGGCGTCGATCGCGATGGCAGCGATGGCGACGAAGCGGCTCGCGACGAACAACATCGCGACGAAAAGAATCGCCATGAAAAAACGCTCGAACATCGCTCGCGCGAAGCTAGGCCGACCTTCGGGTTGGTGACCCTGCTGATCGGCGTGAACAACCAATACCGCGTGCGTTCGGTGGACGACTACGGCGAACAATTCGAAGCCTTGCTCGAACGGGCCATCGGTTTCGCCGACGGTCGCGCCGATCGCACGCTCGTGCTCGCGATTCCCGATTGGGGCGTGACGCCGTTCGCCGCGCAGTCCGGGCGCGACACCGCGCGTATCGCGCACGAGCTCGACGCCTACAACACCGCGGCGCGCGCGATCTGCGAGCGTCGCGGGGTCGCGTTCGTCGATATCGCGCCGATCAGCCGCGCGCGCGGCGCCGAAGAGAAGATGCTCGTCAATGACGGTTTACATCCGTCCGTCGCGATGTACGCACTCTGGTCCGATGTGGCGTTGCCGGTCGCGACGCATCTGCTGCGGAACGACCCGCGATGACCGAGGCCGGGCGTCCGCTCGACCATGCGGCCGCGCAGACCATCGCCGCCGCGTTTCTGCCGACGTTTCCGTTCGGCAATCGCTACGATTACTACTATGTTCGCACCAAGCTGCGCACCGATCCGCTGTATCCCGGCGCGCTGGCGGCGTTACGCGGCACGCGCGCGCCGCTGCTGGATATGGGCTGCGGGTTGGGTTTGCTCGCGCATGCGTTGCGCAGCGACGCGCAGACGCTGCCGTATCGCGGCGTGGACAACGACGCCGCGAAAATCGCCCGCGCCGGCCGCGCCGCAGAACGCTGCGGCTTGCTCGATGCGCGCTTCGAACGCATGGATTTGGCGCGCGAGACGCCCGAGCACCGCGGCAGCGTCGCGATTCTGGACGTCTTGCAATACTTGGACGCCGATGCGCAACGTATCGCGCTGCGCAACGCGGCCGCGATGCTGAGCGACGAGGCCGTGCTTGTCGTTCGCAGCGCCATCGCCGACGACAGCCGACGCGCGAATACATCGCGCATCACCGACCGCATGGCGAATTGGATCGGTTGGATGCAATTCCGACCTCGCAGCTACCCCACCCTCGACAGCTTGCGTGCGACGCTGGAAGACACCGGCCTGCGCGTCGATACGCGCCCGCTCTACGGCGACACACCGTTCAACAACTGGTTGATCGTCGCGCGGCGTTGATGTGGGAGCACGGGCAGGCGCGAAATGCCCCCGCCGGAATGCCGCAAGCCGCGAAATGCATTTGTAGGAGCGCCGGCAGGCGCGACTGCCCTTCGGAAAACAGTCGCGCCTTCCGGCGCTCCTACAACGACTCGTCGCTTTCGATACGCGGCACCGCCGCGCGATAGCCTAATGTGTCCAAAGACTGCAGCAATAAACGCATCGTTTCGACATTGCCGCCATGCGCCGCCTTTGCGCAGAAGGCCGCAAGCCGCCAAATGTTTTTGTGGTAGCGACGGCAGGCGCGAAATGACCGTGCGGGAGCCCGTAAGCCGCCAAATGCATTTGTGGGAGCGCCGGAAGGCGCGATCGCTTTCTCGCAAAGCAATCGCGCCGTCCGGCGCTCCGACAATGCGTCGCCGCTCGCGATACGCGGCACAACCCCCCCATAGCCCATGCCTCCAAAAGCCGCACCAACAAATGAATCGTTTC
>JADZBF010000032.1 GCA_020852215.1 Lysobacter sp.
CGGTGTGCGGCGGCGTGGCCTTCATCGAAATCTTCGCGAAAGAAGACGAGACCGAAGGCGATAACGTCGGCTTTCAGCCGCGCTCCGCGAAGTTCTACCGCGAACGTTTCGCGGCGCTGGGACTGCGTCAAATCGGTTCGTATTGCTGGCTATCGTCGGCGTTGGCCGAACACGCCGCGGCGATGGAAATCGCCGATTGATGCGCCTGTCGACTGATGCGCTCGTCGCTTCGGCACGAGTCAGCGGAGCTTCGCTCCGCTCTACGCGGGATCGGCGCCAGTTCGTCTTCGGGACGCTTTCTTCGCGACGGAAGTCTTCGTAGCGGATGTCTTCGCTGCTTTTTTCCTCGCGGGACGTTTTTTCGACTGCGGTTTCGCCGCTCCGCTGCGCGCACTCGCCTCCAACGCCAGCCGCGCCCAGGGCCGCATCGCGTCGGGGGCGTCCATCGCCTCGTCGGGCGGGGTCCAGTAGCCGACCGTAATGGCCTTGCCCTTGCCGTCGTAGACGAATGGCCGGCCGCCGCCCTCGGCGAACCGCGCGCGGGTCTGGGTGTCGGTCTTCAGATACAGCGTGCCTTCGACCTCCAAGGCCACGATCCTGCCGTCCGCGTACAGCCCGGACCCGCCGAACATCCGGCGGGCGGTCACGCGGCCCAGCGAGCCGAGCAGTTCGATGAACCAGGCGATGTCTTCGTCTCGCGATGTCATGCGACAAGCCTAACCGAATGTCGGTTCGCGCCGGAGGTCCACGTTCTCGGTCCGGGGATCGGTTATGCTGCACCGCAACACGAATCCGGCCCCAAGGCCGAACCGCAGCCGCCGCGACCGTCGGCAAGGGGATCGAACGCATGTTGCTCTATCAAATGCACGAAATGAGCCGGGCCTGGATGGCGCCGGTGACTTACTGGGCCGAAGCCAATGCACGCATGTTCTCTGCGCCGGGCAGTTGGCTGTCGATGATGCCGAACGCACAGCGCATCGCCGCCGGTTATGAGCTGCTCTACCGCATCGGCAAGGATTACGAAAAGCCGAAGTTCGGCATCCACTCGGTCGCGGACGACGGCCGCGGCGGCTCGGGCAACGTCTATCCGGTGGTCGAACGCGAAGTGCTGCGCACGCCGTTCTGCCGCCTGCTGCGCTTCAAGCGCTTTTCGGATCAGGCCGACGGCATCGTCGACCTGAAGAACGACCCGCCGGTGCTGGTAGTCGCGCCGCTGTCGGGCCATCACTCCACGCTGTTGCGCGATACGGTCAAAACCCTGCTGCGCGATCACAAGGTCTACATCACCGACTGGACCGACGCGCGGATGGTGCCGAAGGAGGCCGGTGCGTTCAC
Source organism: Lysobacter sp. (assembly GCA_020852215.1). Taxonomy (GTDB): domain Bacteria; phylum Pseudomonadota; class Gammaproteobacteria; order Xanthomonadales; family Xanthomonadaceae; genus Lysobacter_I. The sequence continues at coordinate 1,336 of JADZBF010000032.1, forward strand.
GCTGGACGATTACGTCGCCACCATCCAGAACTTCATTCGCCATATCGGCGCCGAAAAACTGCACGTCATCAGCGTGTGTCAACCGACGGTGCCGGTGCTGGCCGCGGTCTCGCTGATGGCCTCGCGCGGCGAAACCACACCGCGTTCGCTGGTGATGATGGGCGGGCCGATCGACAGCCGCGAATCGCCCACGGCGGTGAACAATCTGGCGTCGCAGAAGCCGCTGTGGTGGTTCGAGCAGAATGTGATCCACACCGTCCCCGCGAATATGCCTGGCCGCGGCCGTCGCGTGTACCCCGGTTTCCTGCAGCACATGGGCTTCATCGCGATGAACCCCGAGCGGCATTTCGTCTCGCACTGGGATTTCTATCAGGATTTGGTCAAGGGCGATCTCGACGACGCCGAAGACCATCGCCGGTTCTACGACGAATACAACGCCGTGCTCGATATGCCGGCGGAGTATTACCTCGACACCATCCGCATCGTGTTCCAGGAACACTTGCTGCCGCGCGGACTGTGGGACGTCGCCGGCGAGCGCGTGAACCCCGGCGCGATCCGCAAAACCGCGCTGATGACCATCGAAGGCGAGTTGGACGATATTTCCGGCCTCGGCCAGACCCGCGCCGCGCACAGGCTGTGCAAGGGCATTCGCGAGCAGGACAAAGTGCATCTGACCGCCCAGGGCGCCGGCCACTACGGCATTTTCAGCGGTCGTCGTTGGCGCGATCAGGTCTACCCGCAAGTCCGCGATTTCATCGCCGCGCACGTCTGAGCCGACGCTCCGCACCCGCTCCATGCCCGCTCGACGCCGTTCGGCGGGCGCGGAGGGCGATAGCGTGATGCCTATCGCATTTTCGCATCGCGACCGATTTCGTCGTGCGCAGAACGGGCTATACAGGCATTCGGGCCTCGGTCGTCGACCGCGCGCCCGACGGGGGGCGAACGCTCGCAGCGCTTCGACATCGCAAATCGCATGAGACCGTGTGCCCCATGGACAGCAGACACACTTCGATGGTCGCCCTGATGATGCTCGCCGCCTTGACCAGTTGCCAAAGTTCTCACACGCCGAACGCCGGACCGGGCGCAGGCGCTCCTATCGCCGTTCCCGACATCCGTCCCAGCCCCAATCCCGCGCCCAAACGCATTTACGTGCTGACCTTGCGCTTCGCCGGTTTGCCCGACGCGTTGCAGGACGTGGCCGCCACCGCGGACTTCGAAGTCGAAAACCGCGATTGCGTGCCGTACGACGTCTCCCGCGCCGCCGGCGGCATCCGTCTTCCTCCGCGCCACAGCGTGGCGTTGGAGTTGAAAAAGGTGGACGCCACCACGTACGTCGCTCGCCTGCACGAAGACGCGCTGCTGGACGAGGACTACTACGGTCTCGGCGTCTGCACCTGGGCGCTGAACACGGCCACCGTGCATTTCCGTTCCGCAGCGACGCGTTTCGTCGGCGGCATGCCGGCCGACCGCCTCGTCGCCGAAGCCGATGTCGTGGATCACTATCTGGTCCGCGATTTCGCCCAGAAACCCTCGCCGATGGACGTGGTGTTCGGTGAAGAAGCCGCCGATTTCTATCCGGCCTCGGCCGGCCCGCAATTCACGCTGACTCTCTCCGCTCGCAAGGAGGCGCCATGACCATTTCCAGCCGCGACTATGCCGCGCTGAGCGAAGACTCGTATCGGCATCCGCAATCCAATCCCAACAGCACCGTCCGCATCGAAGGCGTGGATTACCGCGTGCTGGCCAACAGCGACCAGCCCAGCGGTTATCAGGGCACGATCTATCAACGCATGGACACGCGCGAGATCATCGTCGCGCATCGCGGCACCGAGCCGAGCCGCGGCACCGGCGAGTTGATCCGCGACGCAGTCCGCACCGACGGCGGCATGGTGTTCAACGGCGTCAACAACCAGACCCAGGACGCCATGGCGCTCACGCAGCGCGCGATGGACTTGGCGCGGCAGGAAGGCGAACGCACAGGTCGCGCCGCGCCGCCCGTCACCGTCACCGGCCACTCGCTGGGCGGTACGCTGGCGCAGATCACGGCGCACGAATTCGGGCTGAAAGGCGAGACCTTCAACGCTTACGGCGCGGCCGGTCTGCGCCAAGGCGTACCGGCCGGCGGCAACGACGTGATCAATCACGTGCGCGCCACCGACGTGGTCAGCGCTGCCAGCCCGCACTACGGCCAAACCCGCGTCTACGCCACGCAAGAAGACATCACCGCGCTGCGCGACGGCGGTTATCGCAACGACCGCTCGCGCTGGGACATCCGCAACCCGCTGGAAGTGGCCTGGGACCGCGGCGGTCCGGCGCACGCCATCGGCGCCTTCGTGCGCGCCGAAGGCGGCGGGCCGTTGATGACCGAAGGCAATGTGCAGCGCGCGCGGCAATTCGATCCGATGATCGACAAGTTCCGCGACGACGTCGGCGACATCCGCAACGGCATCACCAACACCTCGATCGGCGTGCAGGACGGCGTTCAACGCGCTCGCGAAGGCTGGAATCGGTTGTTCTCGGACAACAGCCAGGGCCCGAGCAACGCACCGCTGATGAGCGACAACCCGATGCTGGCCCAGGCCTACCGCGAATTCGACCGCATGGGTCAAGCGCCCGATCAACGCGTGGTGGCCGGTGTCGTGGCCGGCGCGCAACAGCAAGGCCTCACCGGCATCGATCACCTGACCGCCGGCAACAACGGCACGCTGTTCGCGGTGCAAGGGCGCTCGCTGGAGGATCCTGCTTCGCGCGTGGCGAACGTGAACACCAATCCTGCCGCGCTGCAGCCGCTGGCGCAGACCTCCGAAGTGTCGGTCCTGCGTCAAGCGCAAGTCGAACTCGCGCAACAGCCCCAGCAAGCGCAAGAACCTCAGCGAGCCGCGATGCGTTCCTGATCGCAACGCATTCGTCGCGAAAGCCCGGCTCGGATTTCGATCCGAAGCGGGCCAAAAAATCGCGACGAAATCAGCGACGGAATCAGCGACGAAACGAAAAACGGCCGGCGATCGACGCCGGCCGTTTCTGTTTGGAGCGATGCGAGATCGAACCGTCGCGCGAACCTTATCTGCATCGCGCGACGATGCCGCGCTTACGCGTACTGCGCCGTTTTCACCAGCAGATGCTTCGCCAGATGTCCGTGCATGTAGCCGATACCGCGGGCCAAATGCAGCGTAGCGAAAAGCAGCACCACGCCCAGCACGAACAGCATCAACAGCATCAGCGGGCCTCCGAAGGGCACGTTGGACATGCCATCGACGAAGCCGAAAATGCCTAATCCATCGAAGTTCGTGTTGACTTCTCCGATCCCCAACATCACCAGGATCGGCGCCGCCACGAAAGACAGGGATATGCTGAGCAACGTCACCGCAAGCGTGAAGTACAGAATGCCCAAGGGCAGCATCAGCAGCATATAAACAAGCGTGGTCCAACTGCGCGGGTCGGAGAACAGTTCGCCGATGCGCGCAATCAATGGCTTGCCGCGAGTGCCGTAGAGCGGTCGACGCGGCATGCGTTCGCCGCGCATCACTTCGACGATGCGGCCTTCGAGCAGCGAAAGCATCCGCACCGAGCCGAAGAACAGAATCACGAACGGGATACCGATGATCAGAATCCCGAGCCCCAGCGACAACGACAGTCCGGTCACCACCCACGTGAAGTAGAAAATGCCGGTCGCGAGCGACAGCAGCATGTAAAACAGCGCGGCGTATGTGCGCGGTTCGGCGATCACGCCGAAGAACTTGCCGAACAGCGAACGATGTTTGCGCGGCGGCGGCGCGCGCAGTGCGGTCTGCACTTTGACTTCGGTATCGCGATAGATGTCGGCGACTTCGTCCGGCGCGCCGTAACTCGACGCGACCTGCGCGATCACATCCGCCTCGCTCTTGTCGGGGTTTTCGGTGAGTTCCGAACGCAGATATTCCTCGGCGTCGTACAGCGCGTCCTGGATCAATGCGGGGTCGGCGCCGGCCAAGGAGCGGCGCAAGTGTTCGAGGTAATCGGGGATATTGGTCGGCAGCGGGCGACCCGTGGCGGCAGTGTTCATGAGAGGTCCCCTTTCAGGACGGAATCGAGGGAATCGCGGGTGGCGGTCCAGGCGGCGGTCCAGGCGGCGAGTACATCGCGTCCTGGCGCAGTGATGGCGTAGTAGCGGCGCGGCGGGCCGCTGATCGAAGGCTCGACGAAGCTTTCCAGCATCCCGGCGGCCTCGAGGTTGCGAAGCACCGGATAGAGCGCGCTTTGTTTGCCGCTGAGCGCGCCCTCGCCGTGGCGTTCGAGGGTCTTGGCGATCTGGTAGCCGTACATCGGTTCGGTCGCGGCGCCCAGCACGGATAAGAGGGCGAGGGACACGGTGCCGGAGGACAGCTCTTTCTGGAACTTGCGCATCTGCAAGTCGACCACCTCACCGGGGTCGGGATGCAGACTGGGGGCTGCGGTGTCGTTCATACGACCTCCTTCATAGCGTGGAGGCAATACTAGTGCGAACTTAGATATAGTGAATATGCCAATAGTCATTCGGACGTAAATTCGTCTGAAGAACCTTTCGAAACGGTGGATGTCCCTATCGAGGTCGATCCCCAGGTCGCACAGATCGGTGGGTGTCCCAAACTGAAGTAGTAGAAATGAGTGGGTATCCCGATTCGGGGGCGCGCCGCCGCTCTTCCCCCTCGCCGCTTCCTCGGCCAGAATCCGAGGACATCGGGAGACCCCTTCATGCACCCCACTCGCCCCCAACGCCTCGTCGCCCTCGCGGTCGGCGGTTTCGTCGCCCTCGCCTGCGCCGCCTCGGCCCTGCACGCGCAAACGCCGCCAGCGGACCCCGCGGCCAAACCCAAGACCATGCAGGAACTGCTGGACGCCTCGAAGCCGACCGATTGGCGCGCGCTCGACCCCGCCCGCACGCTCTATATGGACTTGCCAAGCGGCCGGGTGGTGATCGAATTGGCCCCGGGCTTCGCGCCTGCGCACGTCGCCAACATCCAGGCCATGGCGCGCGGCGGCTATTGGAACGGGCTGAGCATCAATCGCTCGCAGGACAATTTCGTCGTGCAGTGGGGCGACCCCGCGGAAGACGACAAGCAACGCAAGCCGCTGCCGAAGAAAGCCAAAGCCAAGCTACCGGCCGAATTCACCCGCGATGCCAAGAAAATGCCGTTCACCCCGCTGCAGGATGTGGACGGCTGGTCGCCGAAAGTCGGCTTCAGCGAAGGCTTCCCCGCCGGCCGCGACGCCACCGAAGGTCGCGCCTGGCTGGCGCATTGCTACGGCGTGGTCGGTGCGGGCCGCGACATCGCCGCCGATTCCAGCACCGGCGCGGAGCTTTACGTCGTCATCGGCCAATCGCCGCGCCAGCTCGATCGCAACATCACCACCGTCGGCCGCGTCGTGCAGGGCATGGAAGTGCTGAGCGTACTGCCGCGCGGCACCGGCCCGCTGGGCTTCTACGAACAACCCGAACAGCGCACGACGATCCGATCGATCCGCCTCGCCAGCGACCTCAAACCCAACGAGCGCCTGTCGCTGGAAGTGCTGCGGACCGACACGCCGCTGTTCGCGGCTCTGGTCGAAGCCCGGCGCAACCGTCGCGACGATTTCTATAAGCGCCCCGCCGGCCATATCGATTTATGCAACGTGCCGCTGCCGGTGCGCACGGCGCCCGCCCCCGCGCCGACGCTGCCGAAGAAACGCTGATCGACTGACCGCCGCGCATACGCGGCGCGTCATCCGACGACGCGCCATTCGACCATCCGCTAATCGCCCGCAACGCGTCGCGCGTCTAGCATGCGCGCATCGCCCGTCGACGGGACTGTTCGCATGCGCATCGCTCTGCTCGCCGACCTCCACGCCAATCGCGAGGCTGGCGAAGCGTGCCTGTCGAAATTGCGCAAACTCGGCTTCGACCGCGCAGTGGTGCTGGGCGATATCGTCGGCTACGGCGCCGACCCCGAATGGGCGATCGACGCGACGCAGACACTGATCGCCGAAGGCGGCGCTGCGATCTACGGCAATCACGACGAAGCGGTGGTGCGCGATGCCGTGCCGGACGCCGCCGCGACGAAAGGCGCAAGTCAAAAGCATCCGCACGCGCAGATCGCGATCGATTGGACGCGCGACCGTTTATCCGCCGCGCAGCGCGCGTTTCTCGCCGGCCTGCCCGTCTCCATCGACGATGACGACCGCCTCTACGTCCACGCCAACGCCTGGGCGCCACTGCAGTGGGGCTACATCGCCAACGAATTGGCCGCCGCGCAAAGCATGGCCGCGACGCAGCGCCGCATCACGTTTTGCGGGCATGTGCACGAACCCGCGCTGTATCACTCGCAGATCGACCGCACCGCGCGCCATTTCGCGCCGCAGCCCGGTGTCGCGACACCGCTGTTGAGCAGTCGGCGTTGGTTGGCGCTGCCCGGTTCTTGCGGGCAACCGCGCGACGGCAATCCCGCCGCGTGTTGCGCGATCTACGACACCGAGCGTCGCACGCTCGTCACGCTGCGCGTGCCGTACGACCATCATCGCGC
>JADZBF010000033.1 GCA_020852215.1 Lysobacter sp.
CGGAGGCCTTGCGGGAGGGCGTGGCGTCGCGGTTGCCGGAGTACATGGTGCCGGCGGCGTACGTGCGGGTGGAGGCGTGGCCGCTGAGCGCGAACGGGAAGCTGGATCGTGCGCGGCTGCCTTCGCCAGAGGGTGCGATGTACGCGCAGCGCGCATATGCGGCGCCGGAGGGCGAAGCCGAAGCGGCGCTGGCGGCGGTGTGGGCGGACGTCTTGGGCGTGCCCCGGGTCGGCCGACACGACCACTTCTTCGAACTCGGCGGAGATTCGATGTCGTCCCTGCGCTTGATCGAGCCGCTGACGTGCGCCGGCTGGCGCCTGGAAGTGCGCGATGTCTTCGCCGCCCCGACGCTTGCCGAGTTGGCGTATCGAATGCGGCGCGCGCAGACGCGCGCGCTCGAACCGGACGTGCCGCCAAACGGAATTCCCGCGGACGCCGAGCGCATCGAGCCATGGATGCTCCCGCTGGTTTCGCTCGATCGCGATCGCATCGATGCGATCGCGGCGGCGGTCCCGGGCGGCATGCGCAATATCCAGGATATCTATCCTCTGGCGCCGCTTCAGGAAGGCATCCTGTTCCATCATCTGCTGCAGGCGCAGGGCGATGCCTATCTGCTGCGCGCGATGATCGAGTTCGACGACCGCTCGCGTCTGGACGCCTTTGTGCATGCCTTGCAGGCGACGATCGACCGCCACGATGTGTTGCGCACCGTCGCCTGCTGGGAAGGCCTGGAAACGCCGGTCCAGGTGGTGCTGCGGCAGGCCGCGGTGCCGACGATCTGGTTGCGGCGCATCGACGGCGAAACGCCGCGAGCGACGCTGGAGGCGACGACCGATCCCGGGCGATTGCGTCTGGATCTTCGCGAAGGGCCGCTGGTCCGCGCGTTCGCGATCATGGAAGACGACGGCCGCTGCTGGCTGGCGCTGGTCAATCATCATTTCATCAGCGACCACATCACGCTCTCCGCGGTCGTCGCCGAAATCGGGCAACGGTTGGCCGGGCAGGGCGAGGCGCTGCCGCATACGCAGCCGTTCCGCACGTTCGTCGCACGCGCGCGCGCTATCGGCGCAGCCGCGCACGAAACCTATTTTCGGGAGCAGTTGGGCGACATCGATGAGCCTACCGCGCCGTTCGGCATGTTGGACGCGCGCGATGCCGGCGCCGCCGCGGCCGAGGCGCAGCACCCACTGCGCGAAGACGTCGCGCTGCGCCTGCGTCGCTTGTCGCGCACGCGCGGCGTGCCGGTCTCCGCATTCCTGCATGCGGCATGGGCGATGACGCTCGCGGCGTGCAGCGGACGCCGCGACGTCGTCTTCGGCACCGTGCTGTCGGGACGCATGCAGGACGGCGAGGGCATCGCGCAGGCGTTGGGCGTGTTCATCAATACGTTGCCGGTACGGATCGCATTGGACGAACGCGATGCCGAGGCCCTGCTCGACGAAGCGCAGCGCCGGCTCGCCGGCCTGCTTCGCCACGAACAGGCGTCGCTGGCGCTGGCGCAGCGCTGCAGCGGCGTCGCCGCGCCCACCCCGCTGTTCACGACCTTGCTCAACGTGCGCCAGAACGCGGCGCATGGCGGTCGAGCGGCGGGCATGGACGGCATCCGGCTGCATGCGGCCCGCGAGCGTTCCAATTATCCGATCACTCTGTCGGTCGATCTGGCCGCCGACCGTTGTCTGCTGACCGCGCTGTGTGCGCCGGGCATCGACGCAGATGCGATGGCCTTACGCTACGCCGAGGCCATCGAACGTCTGCTCGATGCGCTGGCCGATCGCGACGCACGCCCGGCGCGTGCGCTGCCGATCCTGCCCGCCGAGGAGCGCGCCCGTCTGGTCGATGCCTTCAACGATACCGGCGTGGCTTACGATCGCAACGCGCTGATCCATAGCGGTTTCGAACGCCAGGCGTCCGCGATGCCCGATGCGATCGCGCTGATCGCCCGCGACGAACGCTGCAGCTACGGCGCGCTCAACGTGCGGGCCAATCGTTTCGCGCACCGCCTGCTCGCGATGGGGCTGCGCCCGGGCGCGCGGGTCGCGATCTGTGCCGATCGCGGCGTCGCGATGGTCGCGGCGCTGCTCGGCGCGCTCAAGGCCGGCGGCGTCTACGTGCCGCTGGATCCCGCATATCCGGCCGACCGTTTGGCGTACATGCTGGCCGACAGCGCGCCATCGGTGTTGATCGCCGGCGCGGCGCAATTGAACGACCCCGCGGTCTTTGGCGCGATGACGCTGGCGATGCCCGTGCTTCGCATCGACGACGAAGCCGCATGGGCCGACGATGCGACGCACGATCACGATCACGATTGCGACCCCGATCCGCGGACGCTGGGCGTCGTCGCCGATCAACTCGCCTACGTGATCTACACCTCGGGCTCGACCGGATTGCCGAAAGGCGTGATGGTGCAGCATCGACCGGCCGTCAATCTGTTCGAATGGGTGACGCGGACCTTCGACGTCGGCGCGCAGGACACGCTGCTGTTCACCACCTCGCTGTGCTTCGATTTATCGGTCTACGATCTGTTCGGCATCCTGTGGTGCGGCGGCTGCGTGCGCATCGCCGATCGCGACGAGGTCGCGGATCCGCGCCAGCTCGTACGCATCCTGCGCGAGGAGCGGATCACGTTCTGGGATTCCGCGCCCGCGGTGTTCTCGCAATTGCTGCCGTTTCTCGCGGATATCGAACCGACGCCATGGCTGCGTCTGGCGTTCTTCAGCGGCGACTGGATTCCGCTGGAACTGCCCGATGCCGTGCGCCGCGCGTTCCCGAACTGCAGGCCGATCGGGCTCGGTGGCGCCACCGAAGCGGTGGTGTGGTCGAACTTCTTTCCCATCGGCGAGATCGATCCGACTTGGTCGAGCATCCCGTATGGGCGGCCGATCCAGAACGCGCGTTACTACGTGCTCGACGATGCATCGAATCCGGTCGCCGAGGGCGTGCCGGGAGATTTGTTCATCGGCGGCGAATGCCTGAGCGCCGGTTATTTCGGACGCGAAGCTCTGACGGCCGAGCGCTTCCCCGTCGATCCGTTCGATGCGCGGCCGGGCGCACGGATGTACCGCACCGGCGACCGCGCACGGCATCGCGGCGACGGCACGCTGGAATTCCTCGGCCGTCTCGACGCACAGGTGAAGATCCGCGGCTTTCGCATCGAACTCGGCGAAATCGAGGCGCAACTGCTGGCCGAAACGGCGATCCGCAGTGCGCTCGTCGTCGTCCGCGACATGGCGCCGAACGATCGCCGCCTGGTCGCCTACGTCGTGCCGACCGACGCTGCCGCGTGGTCGATCGAAGCGACGCGCGCGCGTCTCGCACGCGCATTGCCCGACTACATGCTGCCGTCGGCATTCGTCGCGTTGGACGCATTCCCGCTGACCGCGAATGGCAAGGTCGATCGTGCCGCGTTGCCCGCTCCCGACGCCGACGCCGTGCCGCGCTCCGCCTATGCGGCGCCCGAAAGCGAAAGCGAACGCCTTCTCGCCGAAATCTGGTCTTCGCTGCTCGGCATCGACAGGATCGGTCGCGACGACGGTTTCTTCGCCCTCGGCGGCCATTCGCTGGTGGCGATCTCGTTGATCGAACGCTTGCGCCGCGAGGGCTTCGAGCTGGATGTCCGCGCGGTGTTCGAGGCGCCCGCGCTGTCGGCGATGGCGCGCCGCCTGCGCCCGATCGACCCGCACGCGGCTCCCACGATGTCGTCGACGATGGACCGCTCAGGCATTCCGGACGACGCGACCGAAATCCTGCCCGCCATGCTCGACCTGGTCGCGCTCGATCCGCCCGCGATCGAGCGCCTCGTCGCGGAAATCGACGGCGGCGCCGGCAACGTGCAGGACATCTACCCGCTGGCGCCGCTGCAGGAAGGCATCCTGTTCCACCATCTTCTGGGCACCGAGGGCGATGCGTACCTGCTGCGCACAGTCATCGCCTTCGACGGACGCGAGCGTCTCGATGCCTTCCTGCGCGCCCTGCAGGCGGTGATCGATCGGCACGACATCCTGCGCACGTCGCTGCACTGGGAAGGACTCACGGCGCCGGTGCAGCTCGTGCATCGCCGGGTCGCGTTGCCGTTGATCGAACATGCCGGCGAACCCGATGCCGAACGCGCGGTCGAGACGCTGCTTCGGCACACCGATCCGGAGCGTGTCCGCATCGATCTGCGCCGCGCGCCGTTGATCGCCGCACATGTGCTGCATGCGCAGGACAGCGGCGAATGGCTGTTGGGCCTGCTCGCGCATCACGCCATCTGCGATCACGTCACCATCGCGTTGATGCTGCGCGAAGTCGTCGCATCGCTCGCCGGCGACACCGCGCTCCCCGACCCGATGCCGTATCGCCGGTTCATCGCGCAGACGCTGTCCGTACCGCGCGAGACGCATGCCGCGCATTTCCGCGCGCGCCTGGGCGATGTCGTCGAAACCACCGCGCCTTTCGGCGCCCTCGACGTGCATGGAGAGGGCAGGGCGCTGCGCGAGGCGACGCGATCGTTGCCGGATCGGCTCGTCGCCGGGATACGCGCGCTCGCCGCGCGCAACGGCCTGTTGCCCGCGACGATCTTCCATCTCGCATGGGCGCGGGTGCTCGCCGCCTGCGTCGGGCGCGACGATGTCGTATTCGGCACCGTGCTTTCCGGGCGCCTGCAGGGCGTCGCAGGAGCGGACCGGGCGCTCGGCGTTTTCATCAATGCCTTGCCGGTGCGCGTGCGTCCGGGCATGCCATTGGACGGCATGCCTGTCGACAGCATGTCTGTCGACAGCATGCCTGTCGACAGCATGTCCGTCGAAGACACGGCCGCTCTGCGCGCCATGCAGGACGAACTCAATGCGCTGTTGGCGCACGAGCAGGCGCCGCTGTCGCTGGCGCAGCGTTGCAGCGGCGTGGCGCCGCCGACGCCGTTGTTCACGACGCTTTTGAACTATCGCCGCGGCGAAGCCGCGGACGAACGCGCCCAAGCTGTTCTGCAGTTGCAGGGCATGCGCCTGATCGCGGGCGGCGAGCGCACCAATTACCCGATCTCGGTGGCCGTCGACGATACCGATGACGGGTTCTCGGTGCTGGTGCAGTGCGCGGCGACCGTGAAGGGCGCAACCCCGCAGCGATTGCTCGCCTATTTCGAGACCGCATTGCAAGGCCTGGCGGCTGTCGATACGCCGCCGTCGCGCGACGTGCTGCCGTCGACCGAACGCCATCGGTTGTTGGCGACGTTCAACGCGACGCAGACCGAGTATGCGGGTGCGGAGACGGTGCATGCCTTGTTCGAAGCGCAGGCCGCGCGCTGTCCGGATGCGGTGGCGGTGGAGAGCGAGGACGGGACGCTCAGCTA
>JADZBF010000034.1 GCA_020852215.1 Lysobacter sp.
GCCGGACCGATCACCCGGGCGCAGATCGAAGCCGCGATCGGCGCGCCGGCCGAACTGCCGGAACGGCACGACGCCGCCGTGCCGGGCAACGTCGCCGTGCATTACCGGCCGCGGACGCCGTTGCGCGTGTGGTCGCTCGATGCCTTGCGCGCGCGGCTGACGGAGTTGACGGCCGCGGCACGCATCGCGGTCGCGTATCACAGCGCCGAACTCGCGATCCCCGAAGCGGGCATCGTCGCGCATCTGCGCTTGCCCGCCGACAAAGCCGGCTATGCGCACGATCTCTACAGCGCGCTGCATACGCTGGACCTCACGAATGCGGACGCGATCTGGCTGGAACGTCCGCCGCAAGGCGAGGACTGGCGCGACGTGAACGACCGATTGTCGAAGGCGGCGAGCGCAGACTGAGCGTTCGCCGATGCGTTGTGATCAAAGAGCGATCAAGGACGATCGAACGAAGGTCGAGTCTCGACAAACCTACGATCGACCTAACCCCGGAAATACCGTAGGCATCGGCGACGCGCCTAACGCATCGCATCGCAAACCGATCAATCCGCCTCTGCCTTACCCGCCAGATACATCAGGCAGCGCACTTTCTTCCGGTGCTCTTCGCTGCCGACCGGGGTATCGCTGAGATAACGGTCCAGATTGCGTCGAGCGGTCGTCGGCTTGTACTGCGTCTTTCTGTAATCTCTCGTCAATCCGAGCCGAATACCGGCATCGAACCAACGCGCGAGCGGATAGCCATACTCGGAATTTTCGTTGTTGCGCAGCCCATCGGCGAAGCGCTTCCAGTCGCGTTCGCATACGGCGATCGGATTCTCTCCATTCTCGCGGCCGACGGCGTCATCGCCTTCGATCGCGTACAGGATCGTCGGCCGAACCGCCAGCACGGGCGGCTGCCGGCACTTCGGATCGGCGATCGCCGCGCCGTCCACGATCTCGACGACCGCCGCATGCGCGCGATGATCCGTCGTCGACCCGACATTGAATTCGCCGAGGCAGCCGGAAAAAGTGTTCTCGGTGATTTTGTAGCGATAGAGGTTGAGCCGTTCGCTCGGCGGCTTATCGCGATGCGTATGCGCCGACAGCCAAAGGTTCGCGCCGGACAACAACAACAAGTCGCCGATCTGGCCGGAAGCGAAGTTCACGCCGGCGACCGACCACTGCAAATCCTTGGTCGGATAGTGCGAGGCGAAAATACGCTCGGCCCCTGGATGGACGTCTTTCAATCGCGCAGAGACCCACGCGGTTTGGCTCCCCGGCCCGAACGACACGCCGCCGCGCAAACCTCTGCCCTCTCCCAATGTGGGAACCGACGGGAATACGGGATTGAAGCCGAGATCCCGATAATCCGACGTGTCGATCAGCACCAACGCACCTCGGTGCCCGGCGCGCTTGTAGTCGAGAACCGCCGCATAAAAACAGCCTTCGGTGTGCTGATCCTCCTCCACCGTCACCCGGCAGCCGCCATCCTCACGATCGACCTCGGACAAACTATCGCGATAGCCGGTGAAGATCGGAGACGAGATAGCCTCCAGGCGCGAGGATTCGGTGTTGAACGCCGACGTCGAGCGAACGAGCTCGGCCTTGGTGTAATACGCTTGGCCGCCGCACGCCAAGGCGCGCAGATGGCGATCCGACTGATTGCCGGTCGCCAGATAATCGTGATTGCCGATCGCGAAAAAGATCGGCACGCCGTGTTTCGTACGGTTTTCGCGCAGGATCGAAAAGAAAAGATCGACTTCGTCGTGGCAGCCGCTGTTGGCGCCATCGCCGAGATAAAGAATCGCATCCGGCCGCGACAGCGCCATTCGATCGAGCATGTCGCGCAGTTGGTGTTCGGCCAGATGCTCCTGCGCGGTCGTTCTCACCGCAACGTTGGCGACCGCATCGGCCTGCACCGTCCGAAAAAGGTAGTGACTGGTCTTCTGCGGCGTGGTGAGCTGCGTATCTGCGATCACGCCCAGACGCAGGCCATCATGCGACCGAATCGCCGCCGTTTGCGCCGAAATCTCGCCGCACCAGCCGCATCCGGCTAACGTCAGGATGGCCACGAATTTCGTCCAATACGCGCTCATCCCGCTCCCCTGTGTGTGGTCGTCGATAGTCCCGGGAAGCGAGAGTATCCGAAAAGGACTCTATTGACGTCACATCTTCGGTATCACTGTCGCGAAGTCATGCGGCAAAACGCGCGGCACGGTGTTCGCCGTGGGCGGTTCGCGCAGACGTCTGCGCAGATTCGCGTCCACGCGCTGACGCAAGCGCGGGCCGATTTTGAAACCCGCGGGCGCGCCGCGCGAACGCTGCGCTTGCAGTTTCGCGGCGGCGCTCGCGGGACCGACGGACACCGCCGGCAAATGCGGCAACGGCGCGGACACGATATCGGTGCGGTTCCCCGGATCGCCGTCGTTGGCCTTGCCGTAGAACGCGACGAACACGCCGTCGGCTTCGATCAAACCTTGATAGTCGCCGACGAAATACCCGTTGGCGTTCGGCGCGAACGACAAGTCGAACGACGCGCCGATGCGCTGCTCGGTCCAGGTCGCGCCGCCGTCGCCCGAGCGCGCCAACCACACGTCGGCGGTCAGCGCCGGAGTCGCGGTGTCGTTGCGCAGATCGTAATAGCTCACCGCGACCACACCATTGCGACCGACGCTGACGCTCGGCGTGAACGCCGCCGCGCCGACGATCGCGTTCACGCGGATCGGCGCCGACCACGTCGCACCGCTGTCGATCGAAAGCGACAAGGCGATGGCGTCGTGAGCGCCGTTGCCGAAACGCGCGTCCTGCCACACCGCGTACAACTCGCCGAACGGCGAAACGGCGATGTTTGGAATGATCGAGCCTTCGCGCACGTTGGCGCCGGTCCACGGGTCGGTGGTGCCGACCGCCAACAAATCGGCGACATAGATCGGCGCGGACCATGTCGCGCCGCGATCGAACGAACGCACGATGCCGACGCGCGAACGCTGCGGCCCGAGCGTCGGCCGGTCGATCTGGTTGAACACATCGACGACCACGCCGTTGGGCAACACGACGATCTGATTGCCGATGGTTTGATTGCGGCTGCCGGGGTCGTGGATCGGCCGCGCCGGCTCCCAACTCGCGCCGCCGTCGACGCTGCGCGCGAAATACGCCGGCCCGCTGTCGTTGGCGTCGATCAATCGATCCCACACGGCGTAGACGAAATTCGCGTCGTTCGGATCGGCGGTCAAGGCGTTCTTGTCGTTGAAGGCCGCCGCGCTGTCGCGAATCAACGCGATCGGGTTGCTCCAAGTGCGACCGTGATCGAACGAGCGGCTCGCCAGCATCGCGTTGGCGGAACCGGCCTGGAACAAGCCGCCGTTGGTGGACAAGGCCATCGCATGCACCACGCCGTTGGGCGAATAGCTCACCCACGGGTCCGAGGCGCGCTCGTAATCGCCGCCGTTGAGCACGCTGCCGCCGCCGCAGCGCGAGAACGGCAGCGGTTGTCGCGTCCAACTGCGACCTCCGTCGAACGAGGTGGCCGCGAGTAAGGCGCGCGCCGAGCCGTTCGACCAACGGTCTTGCTGCCAGGTGCCGACCAGAATGCGCGAATCCAGCGGATTCACGGCCAGAAACGGCTCGACTTCCGCGTTCGCGTACAGAATGCCGCTGGTGTTCGTGCCTTGGCAGAGCGGCGGCAACGGCGTATCGGCGGAGGCCACGTAAAGCGCGGGCGCGGCCGGGCGTGCGGGCATCGGCAGCGAACGTATCGGCGGTGCGCCCGCCGCGTTCGCGTTCGATGCGCCTGCGACGGACGTTGGCGCCGCCGCGACCGCCTCGGATCGGTTCGCCTGCGGCGTCGCGTTTCGCCCACACGCGACGATCGCGCAACAGAGCGAAAGGATCAGAACGGGGGCGAGCGTCGCTCGGTGCGTTTGCATAGCGATTTCTTCTTCGGCGGAGCGCCGAACGGAAACATCGCTCGATTGTAAGGCCGCCTCGCCCCGCGCAATACGGCGAAATCAGTCGAAAGCCATATGTCGATCGGCGAAACGGCCTGTTGCGGTTTGCCGAGTCTGCCGAAACTACCGGGTTAAGGTCGCGCCGTCGCAGCGGGCATGATCGAGAAGATCGTGCTTCAGTCTCGCGTACGCTTGTGCGGACATGGCCCCGCAACGGTTTTCAGGAACCTGCTTGGCGGTCCGAAGAGCCTGTTCAAAATCCTCCAGCGGGGGGTGTCGCCTCCCTTCTCCCCGCAAGTGGTGCGTGTTCTTGTCCTTCTCCCCACAAGCGGTGCGTGTTCTTGTCCTTCTCCCCGCAAGCGGTTCGTGTTCTTGTCCTTCTCCCCGCAAGCGGGAAACATGCCTTTTCCCTTCTCCCCGCAAGCGGGGAGAAGGTGGCGCAACGCGCCGGATGAGGGGCAGGCATTACGCTTGATTCGCGTGCTTACGACCGGCCGCATCAAGCCGTACGAGAAAGGCGCCCCTCACCCGGCTGGCCACCCTCTCCCCGCACGGCGGGGAGAGGGATGAAGGAAGGTACCGGCGAAGGGCCGCCGATCCGCTCGGTAAATGCGCTCGGCGCATGCCTCTTCTGAGATTTTGAACAGGCTCTAAGAGCGCGTGATCGACGGCTCCGGCGCGACATCGCTTCGAATCGAACGATCACGGCACGGTGCAGTGCGCGCTCACTCGGTATCGAAATTGATCCGAACGTCTTTGACCGTACTGGACACCAGCTTGATGGTGAATTGACGGAAAAAATGCCGCTTCACCAGCACGTCCTCGCCATCGTCGAGTTCGGCGTCCACCCAATGCCCCGCCTGACGGTCGATCGCCGACTTCACCTTGCGCGCGACTCGGTTCTCGCCGTCGTTGCGCTCGATCGGCACGCTCACCAACACCGGCTCCTGCCCCGTCGGCACGATCTCGAACACCATCTCGCCCGCGGACTCCGCCGCCCCGCTGAATTCCAGGCGCCATTTGTTGGAATCGCCCGCGAAGGCCGACGATGCGACCAACGGACACAGCGCGAGAAGCAGCGCGGGGGCGAAAAGCGGGCGAGCGGTCGGTCGTCGAATCATGCGGGCACCCTAGCGGCGAACGGAGGGAGATTCTAGTCCGGGCGCCGCATTCCATGCGCGTCGTCGCGAAATCGATGGGAATCGCTCAGTTAGATGAACCGCGCGAACCGCCGCTGAGCGACCGAGACGCCGGAGACGCGTCTCCCTGCGCGCCCTGCGATGGACGTATCGGTAAGATCGCGTCGATGAACAACGCCCGCCGTTTCTCGCCCAGCGCCGCAACGCCTCCAATCCGTCCCGCATCGCTCGCGGCACCGGCCGCGAAGTCGGTCGCGGCCTTCGTGTTCGCGATGCTGGCCCTACCCTTCGCGCTCTCCGGCTGCACCGAGGGCGAACCGCCGCCGACCCCCGAACAAGTGCGTGCGACCTTGAAACGCCTGATGCCCGCGAATGTTCCCGACCGCGCGGGTTGGGCGGTCGATATCCAATCGGCGCTCGCGACGATGGAGATCGAGCCGTCGTCGCAGAACCTATGCTCGGTGTTGGCGGTGATCGAGCAGGAATCGACGTATCGCGTCGATCCAGCGGTGCCGGGGTTGGGCAAGATCGCATTGACCGAGATCGAAGCGCGCGCCGCGCGTTTGCATGTGCCCGCGTTCGCGGTGCGCGCGGCGCTCAAACTCGAATCTCCGAACGGCGAATCGTGGCAGGCGCGAATCGCCGCGGCCAAAACCGAGAAACACCTGAGCGATTTGTACGAAGAGATGATCGCCTCGGTGCCGTTGGGGCGACGTTTTTTGGCGAAAGCCAATCCCGTGCGTACCGGCGGGCCGATGCAGGTGAGCATCGCCTTCGCCGAAGCGCATTCGCGCGAACGCAATTACCCCTACGCCACCGATGGTTCGATCCGCCGCGAAGTGTTCAGCCGTCGCGGCGGCTTGTATTTCGGTATCGCGCATTTGCTCGATTACCCGACGTCCTACCCTAAACCGCTGTTCCGTTTCGCCGACTTCAACGCCGGCCATTACGCCAGCCGCAACGCCGCGTTCCAGAATGCGGTCGCGGTGGCGACCGGCATCGGTTTGGATCTCGACGGCGATCTGGTGCGCGGCGCGAAGGCCGGCGGTAAAGACACGGTCGGCGCGACCGAAGCCGCGGTGCGCAAACTCGCCGGCGACCTGGGCATGTCGAACGAAGACATCCATCGCGAGTTGGCGCTGGGCCGCCGCCA
>JADZBF010000035.1 GCA_020852215.1 Lysobacter sp.
ATTGGCGACGGGAATTTTCTCGCCGGAGATGGTCGCGCCCGGCACCAGCGGCGCGGCGGTCCACGCGCCGGCGCCGGCGGCGTTGATCTGTTCGGCGAGCGCGCGGAGTTGCGCGTCGTTGGCGAGGTTCAGGCCCATGGAATTGTCTCGGTCGTTGCTCGAATCGAGCGCGGCGAAGCTGCGGTACAGCGCCACCGGTTGCGGAATGCGCGGATGCGGGATGCTTTCGAAGGCGGACACGGTTTCCACCGGGTCGCGAATCAAGTCCTCGATCGACACCGCTTCGTCGGTGATGCGATTGACGAAGCTGGAATTCGCGCCGTTCTCCAGCAGGCGACGCACGAGGTACGGCAGCAGATCTTCGTGCGAGCCCACCGGCGCGTAGACGCGACACGGCACGTTCAAGCGGTCGGTAGGAATCACTTCGGCGTAGAGGTCGTCGCCCATGCCGTGGAGTTTCTGGAATTCGTAGCCTTGCTGTTCGCGGGAGCGGGGCGAGCGGCTTTCGTCTGCGCGTGCGCCCTCATCCGCCCTTCGGGCACCTCGCTCCGCGCCCCCGCCCTCGCTCTTCGCGCTCGGGCGCTCCTCGGCGCGCGAACCATGGTTCGCAAGCGCGCCTCCTCGCCCCGCACGCGGGAGAAGGGATGAAGCCATACGATGGATCGCGGCGATGGTTTGCGCGTTGTGGGTGGCGAACATCGGGTACACGGCATCCGTCGCTTTCAACAAACGCCGCGCGCAGGCTTGATACGACACGTCGGTATTGGGTTTGCGCGTGAACACCGGGTAGCCGGCTTGGCCATCGACCTGGGCGCGTTTGATTTCGCTGTCCCAGTACGCGCCTTTGACCAGACGCACCGGAATGCGGCGGTTCAATGCGCGGGCGCGGTCGGCGATGAAATCGATCGCGAACGGCGCGCGCTTCTGGTACGCCTGCACCACGATGCCGAAGCCGTTCCAGCCGCGCAGGCTCTCGTCGGCCAGCGCGCCGAAAATCAGATCGAGCGACATTTCGAGGCGGTCGGATTCCTCCGCGTCGATGGTCAGACCGATGCCGTAGCGCTTCGCCAGTTGCGAAAGCTCCAGCAGGCGCGGACCGAGTTCGGCGAAGACACGCTCGCGCTTCGCGTGTTCGTAGCGCGGATGCAGCGCAGACAGCTTGACCGAGATGCTCGGCGCGGCGAAGACATCCGAGCCCGCGAACCCGTCTTTGCCGCCGCTCTTGCCGATGGCGTGGATCGCTTTGCGGTAAGCGTCGAGATAGCGCAGCGCGTCCTGGGTGGTCAACGCGCCTTCGCCCAGCATGTCGAAGGAATAGCGATAGTTCGCGTTGTCGCCCTTGCGGCTGCGGCTCAGGGCTTCGTCGATTGTGCGCCCCATCACGAATTGATGGCCCATGATCCGCATGGCTTGGCGCACCGCGAGGCGAATCACCGGCTCGCCGACGCGGCCGACCAGCCGCTTGAAGGCGTTGTGGACGTCGCGTTTGGTGTCGTCGGCCAGATCCACCAACTTGCCGGTCAGCATCAGGCCCCAGGTCGAGGCGTTGACCAGCACCGACTCGGATTGGCCCATGTGCCGCTTCCAATCGGCGTCGCCCAGCTTGTCGCGGATCAGTTTGTCGGCGGTGTCCTGGTCCGGGATGCGCAGCAGGGCCTCGGCCACGCACATCAGCAGCACGCCTTCATCGCTGCCCAGGTCGTACTGGCGCATGAAGGCTTCGATCGCGCCCTGATCCTGCGCCCGGGCGCGCACCCGGCGCACCAAATCCGCGGCCGTGGCTTGAATCGCGGCGCGGTCGGCCGCGCTCCAGTCGGGATGGGGCTGGCGGGCGTCGGCGAGCAGTTCGCGGACGTGTTCGGTCTCGTCGCGCAGCCAGCCGGCGGTGATCGCCGCGCGTGGGGCGTCCGGTGCGGCCGGCAGCTCGGGCTGCACCATGGCGGAAAGCGGCATTTCGGTCATCGCGGTCCCATCGGTGGCGGCGCCGCGAGCGGGCGCCGATGGCGAAAGCGCGATTCTACCAGCCGGTCTATCGGCCGGCCGTTTGCGCGGACGTCGTGTCCCCGTCGCCCTCGGCGGCTGCTCGCCGAGTTCTCGGCGGATCCTCGGCGGATCCTCGGCGATGCGCCGCACGCGCCGCTCGATCCTCCGCGACGGCGGTCGGTGGACCTTCGTCGGCTTGCCGCTCGTAGGGGCGAGCGGCTACCATTCGCGGGTTTCCCCTGGCCGAAACTCCGGTCAGAGGCGCCTATCCTGCAGAGGCGGTCGCACGCGGACGCGGCCGATCATTTTGGGGTTTCGAACCATGCTGCGAGTCCGTTCGGGTTGGAAGACGTGGAGCGGGGCGGTCGCCACCGCCTTGCTGGTGCCGTCGATTGCCTTGGCGCAATCGGCCGACCCGGAACGTTGGCAATTGAACATGGGGCGCGGCGTCACCCAGTCGTCCGAGAACGCCTACAGCGCGCATATGGTCGCGCTGTGGATTTGCGTCGGCATCGGCGTGATCGTGTTCGCCGCGATGGCCTATGCGATGTTCAAGTTCCGCAAGTCCAAGGGCGCCGTGCCGGACGTGAACTTCACCCACAGCACCGTGCTCGAACTGATCTGGACCGTCGTGCCGGTGGCCTTGTTGGTGCTCATGGCTTTCCCGGCCACCGACAAGCTGATGAAGATGTACGACACCCGCGACGCGGCGATGACGGTCAAGATCACCGCGTATCAGTGGCTGTGGAAATACGAATATCCGGGCGATAAGCCGGGCGAAGCCGTCGTCTTCACCAGCCGCCTGGATCGCAAGAGCGACGACATCCGTCAGAGCAAGGTCGATGCGCGCACAGCGAATCATCCGACTTATCTGCTCGACGTCGACAATGCGCTCGTCGTGCCGGTGAACACCAAGATCCATTTCCTGATCACCGCCGACGACGTGATCCATTCCTGGTGGGTGCCGGCGCTGGGCTGGAAGCAGGACGCCATTCCGGGCCTCGTCAACGAAGCCTGGACCGAGATCAAAACGCCGGGCGTCTACCGCGGCCAATGCGCCGAACTGTGCGGCAAGGACCACGGGTTCATGCCGATCGTGGTGAAGGCGTTGCCGAAGGCCGACTTCGACCGTTGGCTCGCCGCCGAGCGCGCCAAGAACGCGCCGCCCGCCGCGGTACCCGCACCGGGAGCAGCCCCCGCTGAAGCCGCGCCGACCGAAGCCGCCGCAGCGGCGACCGCCGACGTATCGCAGAACGCCGTTCCTGCAGACGCCGCCCCCGCCGCCGCCGCCAAGACGGCCGGCTGATCGCATCACTTTCGAGGCAGACCGACCATGGCCACCACTCACGCCGACCACGCGGACCATCACGACGACCACGCGCAGAGCTTCGTCGAACGTTGGTTGTTCTCGACCAATCACAAAGACATCGGCACGCTCTACCTCGTGTTCAGCTTCGTGATGTTCATCATCGGCGCCGCCATGTCGGTGGTGATCCGTACCGAGTTGATGACGCCGGGCTTGCAGCACGTCGATCCCGAATTCTTCAACCAGATGACCACCATCCACGCGCTGGTCATGATCTTCGGCGGCGTGATGCCGGCCTTCGTGGGCTTGGCGAACTGGATGGTGCCGCTGCAGATCGGCGCGCCGGACATGGCGCTGCCGCGCATGAACAACTGGTCGTTCTGGATCATGCCGTTCGCGTTCGCGCTGCTGCTGATGACCTTCTTCCTGCCGGGCGGCGCGCCGGCCGGCGGC
>JADZBF010000036.1 GCA_020852215.1 Lysobacter sp.
CGAACCATGGGGTTCTCATCAAGTCCTCCCTCTCCGCCAGATACAACGACGCCCCACGAGGGGCTGTCGGGGGGGATTGACTCGGCACATCCATGTGCCTCGCCCCTTCGGGGCGGCTTCGCCGTCCACATCGGCAATCCTGCCGATGTGTCGAACCGTGGGGTTCTCATCAAGTCCCCTCTCTCCGCCAGAAAAGCAAATGCCCCACGAGGGGGCATTTGCTTTTCTGGCGGAGAGGGGGGGATTCGAACCCCCGGTGCGCTATAAACGCACGCCTGATTTCGAGTC
Source organism: Lysobacter sp. (assembly GCA_020852215.1). Taxonomy (GTDB): domain Bacteria; phylum Pseudomonadota; class Gammaproteobacteria; order Xanthomonadales; family Xanthomonadaceae; genus Lysobacter_I. The sequence goes on from JADZBF010000036.1 coordinate 289, forward strand.
AGGTACATTCAACCGCTCTGCCACCTCTCCGAAACGCTGGGCGGCGGCTGGGCGGGGCCCAGCGCGCGGGGTCGCCATGATACGGGGCGCGGCGGTCCCGGACAAGGCGCGTAGACTAGAGGCCCGATTCCGTCCGTATCCCGCGTCCCGCCATGTCCGAAATCTCCGTCCCCGTGTCCTTCGGCGAATTGCTCGACAAGATCGCCATTCTGCAAATCAAGTCCGAGCGCATGACCGACCCGGCCAAACTGACGAACGTTCGCAACGAACTGTCGGCCTTGGAGACGACCTGGATGGCGCACCCGGCGGCGGGGCACGATATCGCCCGGCTGCGCGCCGAATTGAAGGCCGTGAACGAGCGTCTGTGGGTGATCGAGGACGATATCCGGCTGAAGGAAAAGGCGCAGGCGTTCGACGAAGAGTTCGTCCGCCTCGCGCGCAGCGTGTACTTCGAGAACGACGAACGCGCCCGGATCAAGAAAGACATCAATCTGGCGTTGGGCTCGGCGTACGTCGAAGAGAAGTCCTATCAGGATTATCGGGCGGGTTCGACGCCCTGAACCGGGCGGACGGACGCGCATGAGGCCGCAGTCGCACCGGCCGGCCCGCGAGGGATGGTGGCACGACGACCTGCTGGCCTGACTGTGTTCGGGCGGGTTGCTGCCGACCGCACTGGCGTTGCGCTTCCCCGAACCTCTGCGCGCGCTGGCGCCTAGCTGACCCTGCCGACCTGGTTCGCGGGGGCCTGTGTCCTCGGATTGGCGCTCAGCCCCTTGGGCCGCATCGCGTACGCCTTCGCCCAGACGGTGGTCTGGCCTCGGTTGCGCGGGCCTTGGACGCCGGCCACCGCAATTTTTCGCCGAGCGCCTGCAGGTCAACGAAGGCCTGCGCGTGTCCGATCCGGCGAACATGTCGGAGCACGAATTCCACGATATCGACCGGCGCATGCGCGAGTATCTGGAAGCCGTCGATCCCAGCGTGCGTTCGGCGCTGAATCGCATGAAAGTGTTGTGCCGCCTGTCGTGCAACAGCGCCGCAGCGTGCGCGGTGTTCATCGCGGTGGATGCGATCGCCGGCCGCGCGCCGAGTTGGACCGGCACGCAGATCGCGGTCGGCGCGATGGCGTTCGCGGTGTGCGCGATCGCTGCGGTCTATCGCGAACGTCGGCGTCAGCGTTCGCAGTTATCGATCTGGCGGCGCTCGCAGGTCCGCGCCGGTGCCGACCGACAGACACGGACTATGATGGCGACGCTGACGCCGACGGTCGGCACGACGCGGCGCGATAACCCGAGGAGAGCATCCACATGGCCACCGGTTGGGCAGGCGACGGCGCGGTTCAGGATCAAATCGACGCCACGGTCAAAGACGGCATCCAGCGCGCGCGCAGCCGCTTGCCGCAAGGGCCGGGTTTGCTGCGCTGCGAGGATTGCGATGCCGAAATTCCCGAAGGTCGGCGCAAGGCCGTCCCCGGCGTTCGCCTGTGCGTGACCTGTCAGGAAGCGCAAGACCGCGAAGACAGCGCCTCCGCCGGTTATAACCGCCGCGGCAGTAAGGACAGCCAGTTGCGGTGAGCGGCGCGTCGCGGTGGCGTCGCCGAGGCCGAACGGCGTTTCCCCCTGTATGCTTGCGCACTTCATCGACTGTCGGAGAGCAATACGTTGCCCGAGCCCGTAGAATCGGCGCGGCTTGACGCGGGGCGACGAGATCGATCCGGTCAGATCGGTGCCGTTCCAATCGGTGCCGTTCCAATCGGTGCCGTTCCAATCGGTGCCGTTCCAACAGGCACGGTTGGTTCGCGGGATAGGCAAAGGTTGAAACCGGAGGTATGCGGATGAACGAAACGCCGAGAACGACCTCCCGCGACCCTCGCGGCGACGTCGTGTCGCGTCTCGACGCCAAGCGGCTCGAAGGCTTGCTGGTCACGTACTACCGCAGCCACGGCTACCGCGTCGTCGCGCTTCCGGCCTCGTCGGGTCCCGACGACGACATCCTGCTGAAGCTCTACCGCGACGATGCGTTCTCGCTGCTGCAGTGCAAGCATGGCGGCGACAAGCCGATCCCGCAGAACGTGGTGAACGCGCTGTTGGACGTGGCGGCCGAGCAGCGGGCCGAAGGCGCCATCCTGGCCACCAGCGGCGAGTTCACGCCGTCCGCCGCGCGCGCTGCGGCGCAGGCCAAGACCCTGCGCTTGGTGGACGGCGCGGAATTGCGCAAGATGCTGGTGCCCTTGCTGTCCGAGGAAGACGGCGCGGTGGAGCAAGACCCCTTCGCCGAACCGCCGGTGTTCGCCGACATCGATATCGCTTCGCCATCGGCATCGAAAGCCGGATCCGGCGCCCCGCCGAAGAGAGAAACGTCCGAGGCGACGCGTCGCGGTAAAGACGCTGCGCCGCCCGCCGCCGATGCGCCCTTGTTCGACGTCGAGCGCGATGGGCCGATCGCGGCCGCGAAGCGTCGTGCGTCTTCGCCGTCGTTGGTCGGTCGGCTCAATCGTCCCGCCTCCGCAGGGCCGATCGCGGTCGCCGCGGTCCTGCTCAGC